>JAJUGF010000070.1 GCA_029268495.1 Gracilibacillus sp. | reverse complement strand
TTTATGGAGCACTTGAATGGATTTGAAGGATATGTTCCGGAAAAAGGACTTCAATTTCATGGTGTGGAGACTGAACGATATGATGTACGAAATATTGGTAAAGTTTCGTTTAATGCAGATCATCCATTCATTAAAGATTTCATTGAATTTAAAGAAATTGTTGGAGACCGTGCAGTAGCGAAACAAACGATACCAAGTCCTAACCAACTGTTCCATGCAGGTATTCGTAACCAAGAAGTGTATCCAAACTTAGAAGATTATACACAAGATGTGATTGATACATATCGTGATGTAGTAAAAGCATTCTATGATGCAGGCTGTCGTTATCTGCAATTTGATGATGTGTATATTGCAGGATTAAATGCAGAGCAATTGTTTGCATTTGAAAATTTATCGAGACAAGAATTAATTGATTTATCGTTACATGTTGTGAACAGTGTATTAGAGGATAAGCCGGAAGACTTAATTATTACAACACACCTTTGCAGAGGTAACTATCGTTCGACATGGGCATTTGAAGGAAGTTATGCACATATCGCACCGACACTTTTTGCAAAAGAAAAAGTAGATGGATTCTTCTTAGAATATGATGATGATCGTTCGGGTGATTTCCAGCCATTACGTCATATTGCAAAAGAAGATGGACCACATGTTGTATTAGGATTATTCACATCAAAATTCGGTGAACTAGAGGACAAAGAATTGATTCAAGCACGTATAGAAGAAGCGAGTCAATTCGTGTCGAAAGATAAAATCTGCTTAAGCCCACAATGTGGATTTGCTTCTACGCATCACGGAAATATTTTGACAGAAGAAGAACAATGGAATAAATTAGCATACGTAGTGAAGCTTTCAAAAGAATTACTCGGAAATGAATAAAGTATCTATAATAATAGAATCCCTAAGTGCTCTTAAAGATACAGGCACTTGGGGATTCTTGTTTTTTATAATCAGGTATTATTTTTACTGAACAATTGTATAGAGATTAGAACGACGAAGATAAGACATCCAATGATATCTGTATTGCCCTCTGGATACATAAGCAAAAGGCCTGTTATACATGCGATTAGTCGCTCTATCCAATGAAGCTTTCTATACCAAAATCCGATTAACCCAGCTCCTATTGCAATCATTCCTGCGAATGCAGTAATAATAATCCATGTTATGCCTGTAAAAGTTACATCAATCATTAATAATTGTGGTTGAAAGACGAACATGTATGGAATGATAAATGCGGCAATTGCAAGTTTTGTTGCAATAAAACCGGTTCGGATGGGTTCACCACCGGAGATGCCTGTTGCTGCGAATGCGGCGAGCGAGACAGGTGGTGTAATATCGGCAACGATTCCAAAGAAAAAGACAAACATGTGTGCAGCAAGTACCGGAATGAATAATTCATAAGAATCACTTAATGCCATAATTGCAGGTAGTGCGACAGTTGACGTAATTATATAGTTAGCCGTGGTAGGCGATCCCATTCCAAGTAAAATAGATGTAATCATTGTGAAGAATAATGTGAGTAAAATTAATATAGTTGGGTTACTTGTCATCGTTGCAGCCATGTCTACAAGCCCATTCCCGAGCTTTAAGCCAAGTCCTGTCTTTGTCACTACACCAACAATAATCCCTGCACTTGCTGTGGCTGCGGCAACACCTAATGCAGTTCGTGCGCCATCTGTTAACGCTTTGGATAATTTGTCTAATGATAGTTTTCCTTTGTTATTTAATAAAATATTAGTTTCTTTTGAAAGAAGGCTAACAAGAATAGCGGTAAGTATGCCATATATAGCCGTTCTTTCGATACTAAAACCATGGAACAGGAAAAAGATGATAACAATAATAGGAAGTAAAAGATACAGCTTCTTATATACTCTTTTTTTCTCTGGTAGTTCGTCTCGAGATAGACCAACGAGACCAAGTCGTTTTGCTTCAAAGTGCGTCATCACCCAAATCCCTGTAAAGAAGAGCAAGGAAGGTATGACAGCTGCCTTGGCGATTTCCCAATAAGGTTTACCAGCAAATTCAATCATCAAAAATGCTGCCGCACCCATTATTGGAGGCATAATTTGCCCACCAGTTGATGCTGCTGCTTCTACTGCTCCTGCAAAGTTCCGCTTATAACCTAGGCGTCTCATCATAGGAATGGTATAAGAACCTGATGTAACGGTATTTGCGACAGAGCTTCCTGATATCGTTCCATTGAGTGCACTAGAGAATATCGCTACTTTTGCAGGTCCACCAATTCGGTGTCCAGCAATGGCCAATGCTAAATCATTAAAATATAATCCGACACCAGTTTGTACAAGAAATGCACCGAATAATAGAAACAAAAAGATATAAGTAGACGAGACTTGAAGAGGGGTACCAAGAATTCCTTCTGTAGTGAAAAACATAGAGTCGATTAATTGTTGTAAACTAAGCCCGCGATGCACGAACATTCCTGGCATATAAGGACCAAATAAAGCATACATCAAAAATGCGGATGCAATGATGACAATTGGTAGCCCTACTGCGCGGCGAGCAGCTTCTAGAACAAGTAGAATGGCTATAGCCCCAATAATAGCTTGTCCGAGATGAATGCCACCGATTTGTTGTACTAACGTTTCATAAAATAATGGCCAATAGGATGTCACCATAATAGATAGGCAAATGAATATCCAATCATACCATGGAATAGAAGTCTTTTTGATTCCCTTTTTTATAGGAAATAACATAAAAATAAGTGTTAACGCGAAGCCTAGATGGACAGTGCGTTGAATATAAGCAGTATATGATCCGAAAAAACCTGTATAGAGATGAAAGAAAGAGAATGCTACTAAAATAATGAAGACAAGCCATCCGAGCTTCCCAGTGAAATGACTTTTACTTGCTTCTGTATCGTATTTTTCTAATAATGCTTGTTGTTCTACTTCTGTTATTTGGGTACGATCATGATGATTGGTCGGCATCAATTCTCACTCCTTTCAGGTATTGGAGAAAGGATAATTTCTCTACTTTGACAGTAAACCAGTCGCCAGGGGCAAAATAGTCATTGAAATGTACCATGTGTGTATGGTTATCTTTGTACCATTGGAGACGATGGTTTGAGACTGTTTTTCCATTACGAATTTTCATATGTTCAAAGTGTTGATTTAAATTAGATAAATGGTATGTCCCATTTTGATAGTCAAATGTCGCTTGGCCCTCCGCATTAGATGGCATTCCGATTCCAAATTGCTCATAGATCATATCTGTTTGAACGATTTCCATTTCGTTTGTAATCATGTATTTTTCCTCGACATCTGTTAGATGAATAGAATGTGTAAATATAATAGTAAAGCAATCTCCAGGTTCTAGCGGTAGAAATGCTTCTATATTGGATGTATTTTCTTTATAAAAAAGCAATGCAGTCTGGGATGGAGTTGTAAGGAGGAATGTGAGTCCGAGCATACATATAACAACAAATAATAGGATTTTATTTCTCATTTTTATCACTTAGCACATGTATTCACTTCACTTTCTCTGTGATGTGAAACAAGTCGACAGCAACATCATCTAGTTGTGTGTCGACTTGTTTTGAATATTATTCTAAGACGCCGACTTCTTTAAAGTATTTTTCTGCACCGGGATGGAAGTCAATACCGATACCAAGAGCACCATTTTCTTTTGTAATAAACGCACCTTTACTATGTGATATACTATCTGCGTTTTCGTATATTGCTTTTGTAATGTCATATACCACATCTTCTGATAAGGAATCTGTTACAGCAAGCATTGCACCAACGGCCACTGTTGTAATATCTTGATCAAGTCCACCATACGTACCACCTAGAATAGTGTCCTTTGCATAATATGGATATTTTTCTACAAGTGCCTCTATTTTATCTTCTTCAATTGGAACAATAGAAATATCGACACTAGCACCAAGCCCTTCTACTGCTCCAGTTGGCGTACCAGCTGTGATAAATGCTGCATCGATATTTCCATCTTGGATGCCACTTGTAGACTCACCAAAGTCTAAGTGTTGTGTCTCTATATCATCCATTGTCATCCCATGTATTTCTAGAATTTGTTCTGCATTAATGTATGTCCCAGAACCAGGAGCCCCAACAGATACAGTCTTCCCCTGTAAATCTTCTACAGAATCAATTCCTGTATTTTTTGTCGTGACAATTTGAATCGTTTCAGGATATAATGCACCAATTGCTTGTACATTCTTGACAGGATTATCTTCGAAAGCATTTGTTCCTTCTACAGCAAAAGCAACCACATCTGTCTGCACAAATGCAAGTTCTGCTTCCTCATTTTGTAGTGCGACAACATTATCTGCTGAGGCATTAGAAGAGAGTGCATCTGTCTGAATCCCAGTTTCATTTTTAATAATTGTAGCCATTTCCCCACCTAAAGGATAATACGTACCGCTTGTTCCACCTGTTAGCATAGTAAGGAATTCTGTAGCGTCATCCTCTTCCGTTTCTTCTCCATTATTGCAAGCTACTAAAAATAGTGCCATTGCAATAATACCAATATAAACAATCAACCATTTCCCCTTTGTCATTTCCCTATTTCCCCCTTTATTCTTCACACTAAAATGGTTCATATAAAGTTATTGAAAAGGTATCTGAAATGTGTGAAGGTATTATATTGTATGTATACGTATTCATATTATAGAAATGCATTATTTTAGTAAAAAGTATGTTTTCTAAAATGAGAGGATTTATTTTAGATGAGGAAAGAATTATTAAAAACAAGAACTATTATTAAAATAGTTCTTGTTAATATAAGCCATTATTTTGCAATAAATTGTTGTGTCCACACATTTCCATTGCCCACATATCCAATCCCAATATGTGTAAAGTCTGGATTTAGAATATTTTTACGGTGTCCTTCACTATTCATCCAAGCTTGTACGACTTCTTCTGGTGATTGTTGTCCCTTTGCAATATTCTCCCCAGCTGTTCGGTAGCTAATGCCATATTGTTTCATCATGTCAAATGGTGAACCATATGTTGGGCTTTGGTGACTAAAATAATTATTCTCCGCCATATCCTTCGATTTTTCTCTAGCAACTTTGCTTAATGCTTCATCTAACTCTAATGGAGATAATCCAGCTTTCTCTCTTTCAGCATTGGTAAGCTCAATGACCTCTAATTCAAATTGATTTAATTCACTACTTACTTGTTCTTTATTCGTTGACTCATCTTCTTGTGTCACTGACTCTTCTTTAGGCGTTTCTGTCGTTGTATTACTATTTGTTTGCTCTTGTTGAGTATGTGAATCTGTGTTCACTTCTACTTTGTTTTCTGTATATTTTGTTAACCATTGTTGAAGGTAGGATTGGATTTCCTCTTTATTATAGAAATAATGCGAATTGTTATTCGTATCGATTGTTTTTACATTTATATTATGCGAAAAACCACTACCAAATACGATTGTTGAAATGAGCAATGCGCTAATACCTATTTTTTTAATCATGTTTTCTTCACTCCTTTTGTTTTGTTCTCTATCATTCTAGCACGGGTTTTTCTGTAATATTTGTGGATGGATTTGGTAGATAGATAATGTAGGAGAAAAAGCCGTGATGATAATACCTTAACAGAGAATTCATTGGTTATATTCATCAAAATGTATAGATATTACCAATGAAAGACGCTTGACAACATTTGGGTAGGGAAATGGTGTCATCTATACGTTACGTCATTGTAATAGAAATAGATGTTTTGTCATCTTTTAATTGTTTCGATTCATTCAGGGTACGAAGAAACATAGTGAACATCTCCAACATTGTGCTATACTAAAAAGAAAAATTAGGTGAGAAATCATGATTCAAAAAAGATTATCAGATAGTGTAGCGGATGATATTATGGCAATGATTGCGATAGAGAAGCGCTTTTTACCTGGGGACAAGTTGCCGAATGAAAATGAATTTTCTGAACAACTTCATGTTAGTAGAACAACGCTTAGGGAAGCAATTCGTATATTAGTAACAAATGGTATTCTAGAGATTAGACGCGGAAAAGGAACATACATAAAAGAAGATATTGATACAGATAATTTAGAATCGTTAAGTTTTCTAACAGAGGCAAAAATAAACGCAACAGATTTATACGAAATGCGATTAATATTTGAGCCTGAAGCTGCTTATTATGCAACACTTAGAGCGAGTGATATTGAATTAAAGAGAATCATAGAATATGGCAAACAAATTGAGCAAAAAATAAAAAATAATGAAGATCGAACCGTTGTAGAACAAAAATTTCACCAATCTATTGTGAAAGCGACACATAATGAATTTATGGAAAAGCTTATGCCTGTCATCTATCAAGCAATTGATAAAGGGGTCATTTTATCTAAAAAGAAGCAAATGGCGATTAAAGATACAATCAATGACCATCATATGATTATGGAATTTATGAAGAATCGCAATCCAGAAGGTGCTAGAAGTGCGATGAGAATCCATATATTACATGCAATACGCGAGCTCGGCATAGAAAAAGAAGAAAAGACATCACAGTGAAAAGTGGTGTCTTTTTTAGTGAAATAAAAATTTGTCATACAACCCTATTGACAGTAGACAACATACGTTTTAAAATATGTAAAACAAAGTTATTTTAATATAATTGAACAATAGATATATAAAGGGAGTGTAGGGAAATGAGAAGTGACATGATTAAAATTGGGGTAGATCGTGCACCGCACCGTAGTCTTCTATATGCTACAGGTAAAGTGAAAGCAAAGGATTTAGGGAAACCTTTTATTGGTGTATGTAACTCTTATATTGATATTATACCTGGACATGTGCATTTGCGTGGATTTGCGGATGTCGTAAAGGAAGCAATCATTGAAGCTGGCGGTATTCCTTTTGAATTTAATACGATAGGTGTAGATGATGGAATCGCAATGGGGCATATTGGTATGCGTTATTCTTTACCAAGTCGTGAGTTAATTGCAGATAGTGCTGAGACAGTAATTAACGCACATTGGTTTGATGGGGTATTTTATATTCCGAACTGTGACAAAATCACACCAGGTATGTTAATGGCAGCAGCTCGTACCAATGTTCCTTCTGTATTCGTTTCAGGTGGACCAATGGAAGCGGGAGTAAGTTCTGATGGAAAACAACTTTCATTAACATCTGTATTTGAAGGTGTCGGCGCATATAAAGCAGGTAAGATGACAGAAGAAGAATTCAATGATATTGAAGCAAACGCATGTCCAACATGTGGTTCTTGTTCAGGTATGTTTACAGCTAACTCGATGAACTGTTTAATGGAAATGTTAGGTGTAGCTTTACCTGGTAATGGTTCGATTGTTGCAACAAGTGCGAAGCGAAAAGAACTTATCTACGAAGCAGCAAAGCATCTTGTACGTATGGTAAAAGAAGATGTGAAACCTCGCGATATTATTACGAAAGAAGCGATTGATGATGCTTTTGCATTAGATATGGCTATGGGTGGATCGACGAATACAGTGTTACACACATTAGCGATTGCTCGTGAAGCAGGAATCGAATACAATATTGAGGATATCAATAAAGTAGCTGAACGTGTGCCATATTTAGCAAAAATTATGCCAGCATCAGACTACTCAATGGACGATATCAATCGCGCAGGTGGAGTGAGTTCGATTATTAATGAATTAACAAAAATCGAAGGCGCGATTCATCCTGAACGTATGACGATTACTGGAAAGACAATGGGCGAATTGGTGAAAGATTATGAGATTACAAATAACCACGTAATTCGTTCAATTGATAATCCCTATAGCCCTGTAGGTGGTCTATCCATTTTATTTGGTAATATTGCTCCAGAGGGTGCGGTAATTAAAGTAGGTGCAGTAGATCCTTCTATTCAGACGTTTGAAGGAAAAGCGATTGTGTTTGAATCTCAAGATGAGGCACAAGAAGCGATCGATAATGGAACAGTGAAAGAAGGGCATGTGGTTATTATTCGTTATGAAGGTCCTAAAGGTGGTCCAGGAATGCCAGAAATGCTTGCACCAACTTCAGCCATTATGGGTAGAGGATTAGGTAAAACAGTAGCTCTACTTACAGATGGACGTTTTTCAGGAGCTTCACGTGGTATTTCTATCGGTCACATTTCTCCAGAGGCTGCAGAAGGCGGACCAATTGCTCTTGTAAACGATGGTGACATTATTAAAATTGATTTACCAAACCGTACATTAAATGTGGATGTTTCTGATGAAGAATTAGCAGAACGTCGAAAATCTTTAAAACCATTTGAACCGAAAATTAAGAATGGTTGGTTAGGTAGATATTCTAAGCTTGTAACAAATGCGTCAAAAGGTGGCGTAATGGAAATTTAAATAAATACGAAAAGCAGTTTCATTTTGGAGTACACGATGACAATGTGCATCCTTGATGGAACTGCTTTTTTTTATTAGGACTACTTCATAAAAAGTAATATTCCTTTTTGCCTAAATTTTATCTCCATTAAAGATAGAGTTTTTTACTATTACATAATCTACATAACGAATGGCATCTAATGTTTTTCCACCTGCATAAGAGATAGAAGATTGTAAGTCTTGTTCCATTTCCGTTAATGTATCCTGAAGAGCTCCTTTATGAGAGACAAGCATTTTCTTACCTTCGACATTTTTCTTTTCGCCTTTTTGGTATTCAGATGCTGAGCCAAAATATTCTTTATACAATTGACCATCTTTTTCGATTGTCACACCAGGAGACTCTTCGTGACCAGCAAATAAAGAGCCAATCATGACCATGGATGCACCAAAGCGAACGGATTTAGCAATATCCCCATGTGTACGGATACCGCCATCTGCGATAATAGGTTTACTAGCAGCTTTTGCGCACCAACGTAAAGCGGCTAATTGCCAACCACCTGTTCCAAAGCCTGTTTTCACTTTTGTAATACACACTTTACCTGGCCCGATTCCAACCTTTGTTGCGTCAGCACCAGCATTTTCGAGTTCTCGAACTGCTTCAGGTGTCCCTACATTTCCAGCAATAACAAAACTTGTTGGTAAATGTCTCTTGATGTGTCGAATCATCTCGATTACTGCATTAGAGTGGCCATGTGCAATATCAATTGTAATAAATTCAGGTACTAATTCTTCATTAGCTAACATTTCAATGAATGAGTATTCTTCTTCTTTTACTCCTACACTGATAGATGCATATAAGTTTTTGCTGTGCATTTCTTGAATAAATGATGCTCGCTTTTCTGGTTCAAAGCGATGCATGACATAAAAATAATGATTCTCCGCCAAATAAATTGCAATTTTTTCATCAATAATTGTCTGCATATTTGCAGGTACTACAGGTAATTTAAATGTGTAGTTTCCCAATGTTACAGAAGTGTCGCATTCTGCACGGCTATTTACAATACATTTATTAGGTACTAGCTGAATATCTTCATAATCAAATACGTTATCCATTTTTTCTTCC
>JAJUGF010000069.1 GCA_029268495.1 Gracilibacillus sp. | reverse complement strand
TTAGCAAGTGGGATGAATTATGACAGTGAAACATTCTCAGATGTTCCACCACCAGAAACAACTATTAAAATGGCTACAATTGTAGTAGCAACAGTTCCAGTATTACTTGTTTATCCATTCTTACAGAAATACTTTGCGAAAGGTGCATTACTTGGTTCTGTTAAAGGATAATAGATTAAACAGCGGAGAGAGGGGCATATTTTTGTGGGATGGAAGGAAGACAGGATAGTTAAGTTAGATTCACTATTTGAAGGATTAAGGGATTGGTTATTAGGTCAATACGATCAACATAGTGGCGGTTTCTATTATGCGAGAAGTTCTAGAGATAACGTATTGTTTACGCCAGATATTGAGTCAACTGCACAAGGATTAAACATATTAGATAGGCATCAACTACTAGAGGGGATGCCTCATTCTATCAAACAACATATGATTCATTTCTTTCAAGAAAAGCAAGATAAGCAGTCAGGATACTTTTATGATCTAAATAGTGCGATGAAATTAGATGAAGTAATGGTCCATAGAGCATTAGCGTACACGATTCGTTCACTAACGAAACTCGGTGCAACATATCTGTACCCATTACCAATGGCATTACATGTTGCGCCAACATATACAGAGTCGATCGATAGGTACAAGGAAAAATGGAATAGTATTGATTTGTGCAATAGTTGGAGAGGCTGTGATTTGTTAGCATCTTCTACTGTATATATGTCTCAAATGGATGAAGAGAAAAGAGAGCAATATGCGCAAGCATTTGCTGATTATCTAGCAAACATTCAAGATAAAGAGACTGGTTTATGGGGAGAGGGATCTCTGTACGTAAAAATTTCTGGGACGTTTAAATTGCATACTTTTTACAGGCGATTCCAAATTCCAATGCCTAATCAGTCTGCGATTTATGAAAGTATAAAAAAATGCTTACTCCATGAAGAAGCAGTAGATATGTGCTATATAAGGAATCCTATCGACTTATTATCTTATTTGTCTATTGACATAGCAGAGAAGGATTTGCAAATGATTTCTGAAATTACGATAGACAATATGGCTAAATTGAAACAAAGTGATGGTGGTTTTCAGAGAGAATTAATCCATTCACCAAAAGCGCCGAATGTTGCGCAAGTGAAAGAAGGAGAATATTATCCAGACATGCCTGAGCCTGTACAGCTTGGATTAGGATTAGTGGAGGGAGATATGAATGCAACGACACAAGCTACATTAATTCGTATGCAATTACATCGTCTCTTGCAGAAATCACCTAAAAAAGTGATAGATGAAAATGAGTTTTGGATGCAATTTTAACTTTTAGAAAAGGTAGAAAGAAGTGTTCACATCGATGAGTGATACCAAGAATCAAAAGCGATTATCGAAACATGCAATCACGATTCTGATTAATCATGCCATATTTCAATTTGGTGGGTCGTTATCCATTATTTTTGTCAATCTGTATTTATGGCGTTTAACGAATAGTATTTGGATTAATGGTATGTATAATTTAATCGCTATTTTCGCACAAGCGATTACGACATTCTATATTGGAAAAATGTCTAAGAAGAAAGGGCGAACAACAATATATCGTTATGGTATATTGATGAGCGCGTTATTTTATTTATTTATCGTATTAGTCCAAGAACAGATGGTAGAGTATTTTTACTTATTCGCATTATTAAGAGGAATCGCTCAAGGACTATACTGGGTAGCCTATTTTACGATTGTTCATGAAGTATCTTCGAATACGAATCGTCATCGTTACTTAGGTTGGAATCAAGTGGTGATGGGGTCAACAAATCTAATTGCCCCGGCATTTGCTGGAGCGGTAATCGGATATTATTCTAATTTGACTGGGTATATGATTGTGTTTTCGATTGCATTCTTGATGTTTTTTATTTGTACGATTGGTAGCTTTCGAATACGCAAAGAATCGATTCGACATCGTAACTACTATATGAAGTATTTACCACTGATGTTAAAAAGACAAAAAGGATTTCGAAATGCACTTATTGGGTGGTTTGTTATTGGTTTTCCGCAAGGCATCTTAATGTATGTACCTGCAATATTAATTTATAGCATCTTTCAAGATGAGAGTATCGTAGGTTATTTGAATGCTAGTTTTCTCTTAGTATCCATTATTGTGAGTTTTATATTCTCTCGAAATGCAAATGTGAAAAACACAGAACGTTACTTATGGATTGCAGCAATTGGTTTTGTTCTTTCGGGGGCATTTTTGACATGGGAGATTGCGACATGGAGTGTGATTGTATTTATGGTTACACAAAATATGTTTAAGCCATTACAAGCAAATGCCTATGCAGCATACTACTTTCAATGGATTGATCATATCCCATTACAATCAGAATTCAGAGTAGAATCTATTGTATTACGTGAAACAATTATTAATATAGGGAGAGGTCTTGGTATTCTTGCATTTATGCTATTTGCAGAAGAAATGGATACAAATATGGCAGCATATGTGATTTTTCTTGCAATGATGATGCAGCTAGTCTTACCACTTATTATTCACAACAAGAAAGGGGTAATGAAATGAGTGTATTAAATGAATGGGAGCAAGTGGATGAGGGTGTCACACGTAAAATACATCCACCTGGTAAAGAGATGATGATGATGGAAGTGATATTTGAAGAAGGAGCAATTGGATCAAGCCACAGTCATCCTCATGAACAATTAACGTATTGTTTAGAAGGAAAATTAGTGTTTGAAATAGATGGGGATGAAGTAGTAATTGAAAAAGGTCAATCAATACATATACCTTCACATGCGATACATGGTGTAGTAGCAAAAGAACCTAGTAGGTTACTAGATGTATTTACACCATTGCGGGAGGACTTATTAAAAAGGAGTGAACAAAAATGAGTAGATATGATATTACATCATATGGTGCGATAAAGAATACCGGTGCAGATAATACAGCAGCAATTCAACAAGCATTAGATACATGCTCTAGTAATGGTGGAGGGACTGTGTATGTACCTGCAGGCGAATTCAAAACAGGGCCAATTGAAATATATAGCAATACAACACTTTATTTAGAAACAGGAAGTGTGCTTTCTTTTTTAGATGATTTTAATCAATATCCAATAGTTAAAACAAGATGGTCAGGTTATGTATGTCATGGTTTTATGCCATTGGTATTTGGTCAAAATGTATCAAATGTTGCCATTAAAGGAGACGGTGTACTTGATGGTAATGGACAGAAATGGTGGGAAGTCAATCGGAGACTTCGAAAGGGAGAACATTATGAATGTGAGAAAACATTAGAAATCAAGCAAGCAAATTCTGATTTCACAGAGCCAGCTGATACGAACTTAGTCGAATGGCCATCCCAATTTCTGCGTCCACCATTAGTACAATTTTATCATGCACGTCATGTCACGATAAATGGTGTCACTGTAAGAAACTCCCCGTTTTGGAATACCCATTTAGTTTTTTGCGAAGATGTTTCTATTCATCAAGTTCATTTCCAAAATCCCTCTGATACACCAAATGGTGATGGATTAGATATTGACTCCTGTCTTAATGTTCGTATATCTGATTGTCACTTTGATGTTGGAGATGATTGTGTTGTATTGAAATCAGGTATTAATGAAGATGGTAGGAAATATAATACACCAACAAAAAATGTCACAATAACCAATTGTACGATGCATCATGGCCATGGTGGCGTGGTGTTTGGTAGTGAGAATTCTGGTGGCATTGAAAATGTGACAGTATCTAATTGTGTTTTTGATGGAACAGATCGAGGTATTCGAATTAAGACAAATCGAGAGAGAGGCAGCTATATACGTAACATACTTGTCAACAATATTTGGATGGATGATGTGCTATGTCCAATTGCAATCAATTCATTTTACAGACATGGTGTAAGTAGAAGTAATCCACATTTGCTTGATGCAAAGTCGATTCCTGTAACAGAAAAAACACCTGTTGTGGAAAAAATAAGGATAAGTAATGTGACAGCAAGGAATTGTAGCGCTGCGGCAGGATTTATTTATGGTTTGCCTGAAATGCCGATTAAAGATGTAGCAATCGATCATGTCACTATCGAAATGACAGACGATGAAGCGATTCCTGGTGGAGAGCCAGATATGGTACGCGAAGTAATCGAAATGGCTGGAGAAGGAATATTTACAAAATATGTTCAAGACCTGTCATTACACCATGTACGAATTAAAACGAGAAAAGGGCCTGCACTTGTATTAGATGAGGCGGAGGATGTTTCTTTGGAACAGGTAAGTAATGAAAGAGACGGAGAAGAACCGGTAGTCGTCGCGACAGAGAATTGCGACAAAATCGAGATTATCGGTACACAATATAACAAACGAAAAGACCACTATCTTTCGATCAATAGAAAGGAAGTAAATATAAAATGAAAACGTTTAAGAATCCTATTATTCCTGGTTTCTATCCTGATCCATCGATTTGCCGAGTGGGAGAAGATTATTATTTAGTGACATCTAGCTTTGAATTTTTCCCTGGAGTACCTATTTTTCACAGTAAAGATTTAGTGAATTGGCGCCAAATTGGTCACGTATTAGACCGGCCGGAACAATTAAATTTAGACCAAACACCACATTCTAGAGGTATTTATGCGCCTACCATTCGTTACAATGACGGGATTTTTTACATGATTACAACATTTGTTGTGAGTCAAACAGGTGCAAGGAAAAACTTCTATGTGACAGCAACAGATCCAAGCGGTCCATGGTCTGACCCGAACTGGCTTGATGATGCGCCTGGCATTGATCCATCTCTTTTATTTGATGATGATGGAAAAGTGTATTATACGGGCAATCGTAAACCACCAAGTGGACAATTATATAAGAAACATAATGAAATATGGTTGCAAGAGTTAGATTTAGAGAAAAAGCAATTGGTCGGACCAAAATATAGTTTGTGGGATGGTGCGCTAAAGAATGCCCATGCACAAGAAGCACCGCATTTATACAAAATAAATGGTTGGTATTATTTGATGATTGCAGAGGGTGGGACTGGTCATACACATGCTGTCACGATTGCAAGAAGTAAGCATGTAACAGGACCTTATGAAATGACAGAAACAAATCCTATTTTAACACATCGTCATTTAGGGAGAGAGTACCCAATTGTGAATATAGGGCATGCCGATATTGTAGAAACACAACATGGAGATTGGTGGATGGTCTGTTTAGGTTCAAGAATTAATGGTGGTTACTATAGAAATTTAGGTAGAGAATCATTTCTTGTTCCATTTATTTGGGAAAGAGATTGGCCAATTGTTAATCCAGGAAAAGGGATTGTGGAAGAAGAAATGGCATTTCCTCATTTAGATGAACATATTTGGCCATCCTTACCTGCACATGATCCATTTGAAAGTGAGCAATTAGATTACAGATGGAATTTTCTTCGTACACCACGAGGAGATTTTTGGTCCTTAACAGAGAGAGTTGGTCATCTTAGATTAAAAGCTAAAAAAGAAACTATTATGGAAGAAGAGAACCCGGCTTTTGTTGGTAGAAGACAACAACATATGAATTTTATGGCCCAAACAGTAATGGAATTTACACCGAAATCAGACAATGAATCAGCAGGGTTTGTATTACTACAAAATCACAATTATCAATTTAGAGTAGAAGTCGTATTAGAAGAGAATGAGACATATATCCAATTAATAAGAAGAGAAGATGGAAAAGACGAATTATTAGCAAAACAACCCATCGATACAAGCAAATTATATATAAAAGTAGAAGCAAGAGGGCAAGCATATCATTTCTATTATGCTGAGAAAGCATGGGACTGGAAAACGCTTTGTCTAGGTGCTGACGGCACGATTTTAAGTACAGATAAAGCGGGTGGATTTATTGGTGCATATTTAGGACTATATTGTTCAGCAAACGGTAAAGTATGCAATAATTATGCTGATTTTGATTGGTTTGAATACCGGGAAATCGATTAATAGGAGGGGACACAAATGACAGTAAAACAAAAAACAGCATTAGATTGGGCGAAACTAGCGTGCGATACGTTAATGGGTCAATATGAACCGGTTAAATTACCACCTGCAGATAGATGGCATTACCACCAAGGTGTATTTTTATGTGGGATGCAAGATGTATGGAAGCAGACGAAGGAAGAGAAATATTTTGAGTATCTAAAAGAATATGTGGATAAATTAGTCGATGAAGAGGGGAACTTCTACTTTGCTAGAAGTGAATTAGATTCGATTCAACCAGGATTATTATTACTTCCATTATATAAAGAGACATCAGATCGTCGTTATAAAATCGCTGCATCCAAACTCAGAAATTTATTAAATACATTAAATAAAACAAAAGAAGGCGGATTTTGGCATAAAGATAAATATCCATATCAAATGTGGTTAGATGGTCTATATATGGCAGGTCCATTTGCCATTCAATATGGACAGTTGTTTGATGAGCCTGAATTAACAGAACTTGTAATGGAACAAGAATATTTAATGAGGAAATATACAAAGAAGGAAAATGGGCTTTACTATCATGGTTATGACGAAAGTAAACAAACACCATGGGCAACAGAAAAAGGGCATGCACCAGAAGTGTGGGGGCGAGCATTAGGTTGGTATAGCATGGTGACGGCGAATTTTATCGAAATGTTACCTGAAGACCACCCAAAACGTGAAGAGTTAAGGCAAGTAGTACAAGAATTAATTGATGCATTAGTAAAGTATCAAGATGTTGATACAGGCTTATGGTATCAAATTGTGGATAAAAAAGAAGCAGCAGACAATTATTTAGAAAGTTCATGCACATGTTTATTCACATATGCAATCGCAAAAGCTGTGAACAAAGGATATGTGGATAAGTCTTATTGGAAGTATGCAGTAAACGCATATGAAGGCTTACTTCAAAATAAAGTAGAAGTAGACGAAAAAGGCGATTTCTTACTTCATGATATTTGTATTGGTACATCGATTGGAACGTATGATTACTATGTACACAGGGAGACGAGTACAAATGATTTACATGGGGTAGGAGCATTTGTACTGGCAAGTGTGCAACTTGCAATTGGAGGCGAGAAGAAGTAATGGAAAGTGTTCAACTCTTCTTAGCGGGAGATTCAACGATGTCTAACTATGATAGTAATGCATATCCAAGAATGGGCTGGGGTCAAGTATTACCAATGTTCTTTAATGAAGAGTTAGTTGTTCGAAATCATGCTGCTTCAGGAAGAAGTACGAAATCATTTATTGCTGAAAAACGTTGGGAAACGATGGAGAAAGATTTTCGTCCTGGAGACTTCGTTTTCATACAGTTCGGCCATAATGATCAAAAGCCCGATGTGGAACGAAGAACAGAACCATATACAAGTTATCAACAAAACCTAACTTACTTTATTCAAAGAGCAAGGGAACATCGTGTAACACCGATATTACTAACATCTATTACAAGAAGACATTTTGACGAAAATGGTCAATTACTTGATACACATGGAGATTATCCACAAGCAATGCGAGCACTTGCTAATAAAGAACAAGTTGCATGTGTGGATATGTTAATTAAAACAACGGAAGCAGTCCAACAATTAGGATTGGAAAAATCCAAACAGTGGTATATGTGGATAAATAGTGGACAATTCAAAGGATATCCTGATGGAGAACAAGATGATACACATTTGCGTGAAGAAGGTGCGAAGAAAATTGCTTCCATTTGTGTCCATGAATTAATCAAATTAAATCATCCTTTAGCTACATATGTGAATAAAAGTGAGGTGTCAAAATGAATAAGTTACGCGTATTAACAAATGTACTAGAACAAAAGGTTGTAGCAGTGATTCGAACAGATACATTAGAGGAAGCGATACAAGTAGCAGAAGCATGTATCAAAGGGGAGATGAAATTAATTGAATTAACCTACTCGATACCACATGTGGAAAAAGCTGTGGAACAATTGAGAGAGACATATAAAGATGATCCAAATGTCATCATTGGGGTAGGAACGGTAATAGATGCGTACACGGCAAGACAAGCGATTTTTGCTGGAGCACAATTTATTGTCGGCCCATCTTTTGATAATGATACTGCGAAAATATGCAATCTTTATCAAATTCCATACATGCCTGGTTGTTTAACGATAACAGAAATTAAAGAAGCAATGGAATGCGGTGTGGATATTGTAAAAATCTTCCCTGCTAGTAATGTGAATCCTAGCTTTTTGAAGGCTGTGAAAGCACCAATTCCGCAAGCAAATATGATGCCGACAGGAGGCGTACATTTAGATAATATGACCGAATGGCTACAAAATGGTGCAGTTGCGATTGGGATTGGTGGAAATCTAATCGAACCTGCAAAAACAGGGAATTATAAAAAAATAACAGAATTAGCTCAAGCATATGTACAAAAGGCAAGAGAGGCGAATGTATGAGAGTTTTGACATTTGGAGAAATGCTAATGCGTCTCACATCCAATGCAACGACACGTCTACATCAATCTAATATATTTACGTACTATTATGGTGGTGCAGAGGCAAATGTCGCCATTTCCCTAGCTAATTTTGGTTTAGACACAACTTATGTCACCAAATTGCCTGAACAAGCAATTGGGCATGCTTGTATGCACTATTTACGATCACATCAAGTGGATACGAAAGAAATAGTATTAGGTGGAGATCGATTAGGGATATATTTTGTGGAAGCAGGTATTGGTAATCGCCAAAGTCAAGTAACCTATGATCGAAAGTATTCGAGTTTTCAACAAATAAAGAAGGAAGAACTAGATTGGGAGCGAATATTAGATAATGTAGACATCTTCCATACAACAGGGATTACATTAGCATTATCAGAAGAATTACAAGACATAACTGTTATCGCAATGCAAAAAGCAAAGGAAAAAGGGATTAAGGTAAGCTTTGACTTTAACTTTAGAGCAAAATTATGGACGCAACATGATGCAAGTGTAGCAATAAAAAAAGTCCTCCCATATGTGGATATAGCCTTTTGTAATCATATGGATGCAATGTATTTACTAAATATGAAAGAAATAGATGTGGAGAGTCATGAAGAAATCTTGAAGCATTATTATAAACAAATAAACGAGCAATACCCGTCGATTTCTATTTTTGCTTCAACTAAAAGAAATGTACTGACATCATCCAAACATGAATTAGAAGGGTATGTCTATCATAATGGAAAACTATCTAAAACGAGTATGTATACAATCGATCCAGTCATTGATCGAATTGGAGGAGGGGATGCCTATGCAGCAGGAATCCTTTATGGATATAGCCAGCAATGGGAAATGAAAGGAATCGTTAGCTTTGCAACAGCGGCGAGTGTGTTAAAGCACACAATAGAAGGAGATGGAAATGCTTTTTCAGTAGAAGAAGTGGAACAATTTATTCAATCTAATAACAAAGAAATAAGTAGATAAATAGAAGGAGGAATTC
>JAJUGF010000068.1 GCA_029268495.1 Gracilibacillus sp. | reverse complement strand
TGCTTTGGTTGAATTCTAGCTTTGGGATCCATATATGCTTTTGCGTTGTTGATTGCTGTTGGCCCTTCGCCAAATCCTGCTGCAATTAGATTAACTTTACCAGGATATGTGCAAATATCTCCAGCTGCGTAGATACCAGGTATGTTTGTTTCCATTTTCGAATTGACAACAATACTATTTTTATCTATTTCCAATCCCCAATTTTTTATTGGTCCTAATGATGAAATAAATCCATAATTCACTAATACATTGTCAACATCTATAGTAATTTCTTTATCACCTTTTACCTCTTTTAGAACGACTTGCTCAATTTTTTCGTCACCAATTAATGCTTCTGGTACAAATGGTGTAACGATATTTACTTTAGAATTCTTGAGGTTTTCCACACTACTTTCATGTGCTCTAAACTCATCACGACGGTGGACAATGCTCACTTCTTTAGCTATATTTTCTAGCATTAATGCCCAGTCAACAGCTGAGTCTCCACCACCAAATAGAACAACTTTTTTGTCACGGAATTTTTCCATTTTATCAACAAAGTAATGTAGATTAGTTGATTCGAATTGTTCTGCATTTGACAAAGTTAATTTGCGTGGTTGGAATGCACCATTACCGCCAGTGATGATAATCACTTTAGAATAATGTACTTCCTCGTTTGTTGTAATTTTGAATGTTTCATCTTCTAATTTCTCTACATTCTCAACAGATTGATTTAAGACAATCTCTGGGTCAAACATATCTGCTTGTGCTTTCAAATTATCGACTAATTCTTGTGCGCGAACTTTAGGAAAACCAGCTACATCATAAATATATTTTTCTGGATATAATGCACTTAATTGACCACCGATTTGTGGTAAACTTTCAATAATTTTTACAGAAGATTGACGCAGTCCGCCATAAAAAGCAGTGAATAATCCTACAGGACCTGCACCGATAATTGTTATATCATAAACTTGATCTGACAAAATAGTCTCCCCCTAAATGTAACATCAATGGCTATTATTTTATCACAAATTAGTAGTAAATGAACAGTACTTAATCACTTTATAGTAGATGTAAAATGATTCTCGTTGGAAATCCTTAATATTTTTAACAAATTGAATCACAAGGGTTGAAATATGTCGGAAAAAGGTCTAAGATATACTATGGACTAATAAAAAGTGCAAATCTAACATAGTACGTGAATAATATCACGAATTTGCAAACAAATACTTAAATGGATGTGAGAAAGATGAATCAACCAAAAATCGTAGTTCTTGGAGCTGGATATGGTGGGTTAACTACTGTTGCTAAGCTACAAAAGAAATTAGGGGTAAATGATGCAAAAATAACTTTAGTAAACAAACATGACTATCACTATGAATCTACTTGGTTACATGAAGTTGCTGCAGGTACTTTACACCATGACAGAGGTCGCGTGAAAATAACTGATCTGATTCATTCAGCAAAAGTGAATTTTATTCAAGACACTGTAACTGCAATTAAGCCCGATGAGAAAAAAGTAGAGTTATCTAATGGTGTCATTGAATATGATTACTTAGTTGTTGCATTAGGATTTGAAGCAGCAACATTTGGTATTCCTGGACTATTAGAGAATGCATTTACAATCGGTAGTATTAATCAATCTCGTTTAATTCGTCAACACATTGAATATCAATTTGCAAAATACAACAACGAAAAAGAAGCAAAACAAGAGCGTTTGAATATCGTTGTTGGTGGTGGTGGATTCACAGGTATTGAATTTTTAGGTGAATTAGCGAATCGTATACCAGAATTATGTAAAGAATATGATATTGACAGAAGTAAAGTACGTTTAATTAACGTAGAAGCAATGGAAACAATTATGCCTGGTTTTGACCCTGAGTTAATTGAATATGCAATGAATTCTTTAGAAGCTCGTGGTGTTGAATTTAAATTAGGTGCATTCTTAAAAGAAGTGCGTGAAGACGGCATTACAGTTGAACAAAATGGAGAAAGAGAAGATATCCCAACAATGACAACTGTTTGGGCTGCTGGTGTACGTGCGAATCATTTAGTTGAAGAATCAACTCTTGAAGATAACCGTGGTAAAGTAGAAGTTACATCACACTTACGTGCACCTTCTCATGAAGATGTATTTGTCGTAGGTGACTGTGCGTTAATTTGGAATAAAGAAATTGATAGACCATATCCTCCAACTGCGCAAATTGCAATGCAAGAAGCAGAAGTTTGTGCACACAATTTAATTGCATTAGTTAAAGGCGGAGAGATGGAAGATTTCCAATTCATCAATCGTGGAACAGTGTGTTCTCTAGGTGATAAAGATGCAATGGGATCTATCTTTGGTGGTAAGAAATTATTCGGTTGGTCAGCTTCTTTCATGAAGAAAGTGATTGACAACCGTGCACTATTCAAAATCGGCGGAGTAGGTCTTGTATTGAAAAAAGGTAAGTTTAATATCTTTGGTTAATAACCATTTGTAGAAGAAGTAGAGGGATACTCCTCTACTTCTTTCACTATATTAAGAAGAGTAAGATACAGACTTGCAATAAAGATAGTTAACGATTAAAATACATATTTAGATAGATTCAAATAGAGGGGAAAACGGTATGATTCAATTATTTATTTCTGTTTTATTATTTTTTGTCTTGTTTTTTGGGATTAGTTTTATTTTAAATATGATCTTAAGACAAACATGGCTAATGGTAATCGTATATCCGTTTATCGTTATTTTTATTATTGATAATGTATCTTTCACCGAATACTTCACTTCACCAGGTAATGCATTTTCCATGTTACTAAATGAATTCGCTTCACTTGGTATCCAAGATATCATCTTGCTATCATCTGGGATGATTGGTACGATACTAGCTGGTGTTGTTATTCGATTTTTAAGAAAAAATGGCTATAAAATGTTTTAAATGTATAATTTCATGAAATATGGAAAAGATGACATCTAGAGAAAGGTGTGATCTTTTTTTATGTTAGTAAAATGGATAAAGAATTTGAGTTTTGTTGTATTGTTTATGGTTGCAGTCATGTCGAGCTTTACTTTTGTATCTAATTTGTCAGCGCAAGAAGTGTATGCTGCAATAGCGGATCAAAAAGAGTTTTATAGAGAGATGGAAACACCTGTGCATAAAGAATTGTTAGATAAAAAGCGATATGTAAGACATCAATCTGCAGTTACTACTTACATTTCGAATGAACAAGTAACAGGTCCTACTACATTAGAAGAAACACTTGATTTATCTCAATATGAAGCAAAAACGGTTGTGGCAACAGGATATACAGCAGGCGTAGAATCTACAGGAAAAACACCAGACCATCCTGCATATGGAATTACGTATTCTGGTGTGAAAGTGACAAGAGATTTATATTCTACTATTGCAGCAGATACATCTGTCTTTCCGATTGGAACAATATTATTTATTCCTGATTATGGATATGGAATTGTAGCAGACACGGGCAGTGCAATTAAAGGGAATAAAATAGATCTTTACTATCCTACAGTGAAGGAAGTATATGATGAGTGGGGCAAGAAAGAAGTAGAAGTGTATGTAGTAGAATATGGAGAAGGTAAATTATCTGAACAAACACTTCAAACATTAAACGACACAGAAGCATTACAAGTTTTTAGAAGTCAATATTTATCACCTAGTTAAAATAGGTTAGAAAATCAACGAAAAAAGACTTTAATCTGTTAAAATTAGATTAAAGTCTTTTGTTATTTAGAAAATTATTTCTGTAGAAAACGATTTTCAACATCTTTATATAAAGAGTGGATGAAGCAAAAATGCAATAATTATTCCGGTTAGTCCGCCGAAAAATACTTCGATTGGTTGATGACCAAGTAATTCTTTTAATTCTTTTTGCTTTTCATACTCTCCCTTTTTTGACCATCCTTTTGCTTCTGATACAAAATAATGAAAATCTTTTACTAGCATGTTTAAAAGAATTGCTTGCTCACCAGCTTGTCTTCTTATTCCTGTTGCATCAAACATAATGATTATTGCTGTTACACATGATATAGCGAATAATCCAGAGGATAGACCATGTTCAATTGCAATCCCTGTAGTAACAGCTGTTACTGCTGCAGAATGACTACTCGGCATACCACCAGTACTAAATGCAAGTCCTGGTTTAAATTCCTTTGTTGCAATTAAATGTAATGGTACTTTTACAACTTGTGCAAAGATAATTGCAAATAGCGATGCCCATAACGGGAAATTATCGAAAAGCTCCAACTTCGTGCCATCCTTTCTACACTGTCAAATGATGCTATGTATGTTTTTTTTGTTAGCAATCTTTCCTTATTATAACATATGCATGTATGTTGTAAAAAAGGAAAAGAAGGTTCCCTCTCCCTTTTTCACATTTACAAGTTTCAATAAATGGTTATTGGATAGCCGCTTCTAATGATACTTCAATCATTTCATTAAATGTTGTTTGGCGTTCTTCAGAAGTCGTCTCTTCACCTGTGATGATATGATCTGATACAGTCAATATAGACAATGCACTGCGATCAAATTTCGCTGCTAATGTATATAATGCAGTCGTCTCCATTTCAATTGCTAACACGTTATATTGATCTAGTAGTGGGAGAATCTCTTTCATATTGTCACGATAAAAACTGTCACTTGTAAAGACATTTCCGACAATTAAAGATAATCCTTGTTCTTTGCCGATATCATATGCTGTACGTAGTAAATCAAAGTTAGCTGTTGGTGCATAATCAATTGCATTAAATATCATACGATTTACTTGTGAGTCAGTAGATGAAGTACTTGCTAAGATGACATCTCTAACTTTTACATCTTTATTTATGGCACCACATGTACCAACGCGTATTAATTTCTTCACATCATAACTTTGGATTAATTCATTCACATAAATTGAGATAGAAGGAACACCCATACCTGTGCCTTGTACTGATATTTTCTTTCCTTTGTACGTTCCAGTAAAGCCATACATTCCTCTTACTTCATTGTAACAAGTAGGATTCTCCAAAAAATTCTCTGCGATGTATTTCGCACGAAGGGGATCTCCTGGTAATAAGACCGTATCAGCTATTTCACCTTTCTTTGCTCCTATATGAACACTCATGTAAGTATCCTCCTTATTAAGTATCTTATCTATACGTATTGAAAATACCATAATCAATACTAGAATACAAATAGTATTGTCGATATGTATCGATTGCTTTTTGGTAAAATTTCTTATGTTTTTAGTTTATAAATTATCTATAATCGTATATAATAAAAACTAGTAACTTCATATAATGAAAATGCATTCATAAAATGAAATAAGAATGGATTGCTGAGGAGGAATTAGGAATGAAAGAACAAACTTTTACAATTCAAAGTGATACAGGTATTCATGCAAGACCAGCAACACTTTTAGTAAACAAAGCAGGTCAATATGAATCACATGTAGAGTTACATTATAATGGCAAAACAGTAAATTTAAAATCAATAATGGGTGTCATGTCATTAGGTGTGCCTAAAGGTGCAGAAATCCGCATTACTGTAGATGGTAACGACGAAGAACAAGCATTAGAAGGCATTGCAGAAACAATTCAAGAACATTTGGGAAACTAAGTAGAAAATAGTGAAAACAAAAAAAGCTGGTATCCACTAGCTTTTTTCTACTTTATTCAGATAAGTGTATGTGATTTTTACCAAATGATAGAAAAGGTTGTGATACAAATGATGGAATTTCTTTATTTCCCTGAAGATAAAGCGGATTATATACCTGCTGCTATAAGTCTTTTCTTTTTTGTTGTAGCAGCTATTGCGGCAATGTATTTTTTTATAAAATATTCAAAAAAGGAAGAAAAGAAGTGGGAACAACGGATAGACTTTAACGAAGATCGCAAAAATAATTGATTATTATGTATCCTATTTGTTCATACTAGAGTATACGAACAAATAGGAGGTATACACTAATGAAGCGTCTAGTAAAAAGTCTTGTATTATTATGTGTACTTGTCATTCTTATCGCATGTCAAACAGATGAACGATCACCGCTTGAAGTGAGGTTGTATAATCAAGATTTAGATGCTGTTGGAACAGCAACATTTAAAAACCAACAAGATAAAGTAACGGTTCAAATAAAAGTAGAAGGGCTAGAACCTGGTTTCCATGGTGTACATATTCATGAATATGCAAAATGCGATCCACCTGATTTCCAAACAGCCGGAAATCATTTTAATCCTGAAGGAATGGAACATGGTTTAATGCATCCAGATGGGCCTCATCTTGGTGATATGCCGAATATCGAAGTGAAAGCAGATGGTACGGCAGATGTAGAATTTGAGTTACCTGGAGCAACATTGCTAGATGGGAAGAATTCTTTACTAAGAGAAGAAGGTACTTCCATTATTATTCACGAAAAAGAAGATGACGGAATCAGTCAACCTAGCGGTAATGCAGGGGCAAGACTGGTTTGTGGTGTGATTTCGTTATCGGAAAGTGAACAAGAACAAAAGCCAACAGACCCGACAGAAACAAATAAAGAAGAAGAGTAATCTCTTCTTCTTTTTTCATTGTGTTAGTGAATGCTTGTATTATCTATTTTTCACAGCATGTATGATTCGGCTCATGCCTTCTTTCACTCGTTCGCTTGTTGTTGCGATATTGACACGCATAAATCCAGTACCTTCTATACCAAATGATACGCCATCATTTAATCCTACTTTTGCTTCTTTCTGTAATAATTCTTTTAACTCTTCTTGTGTGAATCCAAGCTTTCGAAAATCAAGCCAAATTAAGTATGTCCCTTCAGGCTCAATCATCGTAATCTCCTCACAATCTTTTAACATGTCTTTTATCATTGTTGCATTTTTCAGGAGATGGTCTTTTAACGATGCTAACCATTCTGCACCATCAGTATAAGCGGCTTCCAATGCGGCAATACCCATTGTATTAATACCGTGAATTCCTTGCTTTTGGAACATTTGATCCAATTGTTCACGCATTTCTTTGTTAGGAACTACTGCGTAAGACGCTTGTAAACCAGCTAAATTGAATGTTTTGGTTGGTGACATACACGTAATCGTTTTGTCACGAATTTCGTCATCTAATGATGCAATAGGGATATGTTGATAAGAAGGATAGACTAAGTCTGCATGTATCTCATCAGAAAGTATTAGCACATGATATTTTTTACATAACTCGATAATCTTTATTAACTCTTCTTTAGACCATACTCGTCCTACGGGATTATGCGGGTTACATAGAATAAATGCTTTAATGCCTTGTTGCATTTTCTGTTCCATATCATCAAAATCAATCTCATATTTGCCATTAACAAATAAGAGTGGATTTTTTACTACTTTACGATTATGTGTTTCAATTATTTGATAAAATGGCGGATACACTGGTGTCTGAATTAAAATGTTATCCTGTTCATTTGTAAATGTCTGTACAGCCATATGTAGTGTTGTGATGACTCCAGGACTAAATTGTAACCATGATTTATTTATCTTCCAATGATGCATTGTGTTTACCCAGTTACTGACACTCTCTTTCACTGGTGTATCAATTAATGTATAACCGAATATTCCATGATCTACTCTATCTTGAAGTGCTTTTGTTACGACTTCTGGTACTTTGAGATCCATATCTGCTACCCACATTGGTAATACATCCTCAGACCCATATAAGTGTTTAACCAAATCCCACTTTGCTGATTTTGTATTCTGTCTATTAATTTCTGCTTCGAATAGTGATGACATATTCGTCTCTCCTTTTTCTGTTATATCTATATACTATTTAATCATGTTTAGACAAATATTCATAGCAACTCAGTTTCATTCTTAGCTTTAATGATTGCCGGAACTAGTAATTGAGGAATTTCTTCTGGTAATAGGTGACCAACATTTTCATATAGAATTAATTTTGCATTTTGCAAATTAGATAGCAAATGATAGCCAAGTTCATATGGCAATAGTAAATCACTTTTGCCCCAAAATATTGTAATGGGTAATGTAATTTGTTTTAGTGCTTGTTCATGTAAGTCCCCTTGATGATTTTTTAACCATGTTAATAATGTCGGGTATATTTCTTTTTGTTCGAATGGATGTTTATATGCTTCAATCATTGTTGGTGTAATCATACTGTCATTATAGATACATTGTCGCAATACTTCTCTTACACCTTTGTTTCTTAAAAAGGATTTGGCGAAATAAGTAGATAATGGATTATATCGAACGAGTCTTGTGAACATTGGAGATTTTTTCATAAAGCAACATGGTGATAACAAAAAGAGTTCCTTTATCCGATTTGCATAACGATAGCCACATCGAATTGCAATTTGTCCACCCATGGAATGACCTAATACAGTGATTTTATGTATGTTTAATTGATTTAAAAGAAAAAAAATGGCATCTACCATATTGTCATATGTATAGAGATTATCCTTTATCTTCGAGCTGTTGCCAAAAGGAGGGATATCCATACAAATAATGTTGTATGTAGCTGAAAGTTTTGGAATCATGTGACGAAAGCAATATTGGGATGCTAAAAATCCATGAATTAACAATATGTATTCTTTAGACGGTTTTTGACAAGAATGTATTTCATAATATATTGCGTGATTTTTATAATGAACAAATGCTCCCATCTTCATTACTCCTTTGTCTAGGCATCATTTAGGATAAAAAAATAAGCAAAGCGAAAAAAATCGCTTTGCTATCCAGGGGGAATACGAGAAAGTCTTACATAGTACTATACTTCCCATATTAAAAAATATTTAAACATGTTTGGTCAATTTTTTTTAAAATGAATAATGTAACAAGATAGTAGATTATGAGACCACTGATAAAGTCAAAAATGCAAGTTGCAGTTACGAAGTAGTATGTTAATTTTTCATGGTCCTTTTGATTTGGTATTCCTTTTTTAAAATTTTTGCTATTTCACTTCCTTTTGTGCTAACATTATTAATTGTCTACAAGCAAATCGTATTTGAGAACAAGTTGAGGAGTGAAAGAATGTCAAATGAAATTAAAGTTGGAGATATAATGGAAGGTACTGTTACAGGTGTACAACCATATGGAGCATTTGTTTCTTTAAGTGAAGATGTACAAGGATTAGTTCACATTTCAGAAGTAACAAATGGTTACGTTAAAAATATTCATGACCATATTAAAGAAGGAGATAAGGTTCAAGTTAAAGTACTTGAAATTGATGAGGACCATAATAAATTTGCTTTATCGATTCGTGCATTAGAACAACCAAAAGTTGAAAAAGCAAAAGAAAAAGCCATTGCGGAAAAAGCAGGCGAACATGGTTTTAACACATTAAAAGACAAGCTTCAAGAATGGATTAAACAATCTGAATAGAGATGAATTCCTCCAAAAAAATCCAAACGATTCGAAAATGTTTAACGAATCGTTTGGATTTTGTGCGTATTAGATGGTTCTGCTTGATAACTTTGAGATTTTATATGTGCGTTGTAACCATTTCCTTATGCTTTTGAT
>JAJUGF010000067.1 GCA_029268495.1 Gracilibacillus sp. | reverse complement strand
CAAAGAAAAACAGTGCAAATCATCTCATTATACAATGAAAAGATTGAGCGGTTAGAAAAATCGATTATTCTCTTTAAAGAGCATTTACCGAGTTTTATGCAAGAAGAGAATTGGAATGATCCGCTAGAAGAGTTGAATCAAATGATCGGTCTTACAGATGTAAAATCATATATTAATCAATACTATCATTATTTGAAGTATCAAAAAAAGCGTAAAGAAGTTGGCTTTAATATGGTTGATGAACAAGGCTTACATATGGTTATTACAGGTAATCCAGGTACTGGTAAAACAACTATTGCGCGATTATTAGCTATGATTTACCATAGGTTAGGATTATTAGAAACCGATAAAGTGGTGGAAGTAAATCGCTCACAATTAGTTGGATCATTTATGGGGCAAAGTGAAGAAAATACATTGAATTATGTTAAAAAGGCATTAGGCGGCGTTTTATTTATTGACGAAGCGTATAACTTAAAGCGTGAAGACCAGACAGGGAATGATTATGGACAAACTGTTATCGACACACTAGTTGCTAGCATGACAGGTAGTAAGTATGGAAATAAGTTTGCTGTGATCATCGCTGGATATCCTGAAGAGATGAACCATTTTCTGTGGTCAAATCCAGGTTTACGTAGTAGGTTTCCTGATGGTAATTTCATTGAGCTTCCTGATTTTTCTATGAGTGAATTGCTCAAAATCGCAGAAAATACGGCATTACAAAATGATTATTTTTTCACGGAGAAAGCATTATTGTCTTTTGAATCATTAATAGATAAATCAAAAGTGGATGCAACTTTTGGGAATGCTCGAACGATTAAAGACTTAGTTTTAAAAGTTATTTTTCATATGGGTGCAAATCGAACATTACATGAAAATGATGACTGGATTAGTCATATGAGAATAAGTGAGAAAGATATCGAAAGGTTAGATGATGTGAAGAGTAATGAGCATCCTCTAGAAGAGCTTGATCAATTAATTGGTTTAAATAATCTTAAAGATGAAGTGAAAAAGCTATCCGCTTTTGTTCAAGTGCAACAACAAAGAAAATCATTAAATTTACCAGTTATCCCAATTCAAGTACATTCCGTTTTTTCTGGAAATCCAGGCACTGGTAAAACAACTGTTGCAAAGATTTTTGCTAGGATTTTAAAAGACTGTGGATTATTAAAAAGAGGGCATTTAGTAGTTGCATCAAGAAGTGACTTAGTCGCAGGATATACTGGACAAACGGCTATTAAAACAAAAAATAAAATAAGAGAAGCGCTTGGTGGGGTTTTATTTATTGATGAAGCCTATTCATTGAATCGAGGAGATAAAGATTTTGGTAAGGAAGCGATTGATACACTAGTTGATGAAATGACAAAACATAACGAAAATATTGTTGTGATATTAGCTGGTTATAAAACAGAGATGGAACAATTTATCAATAGTAATCCAGGTCTTGAATCTCGATTTAAAAAGTACTTTCATTTTGATGATTATTCAAAGGATGAGTTAATGGAAATGGTTCAATATCATGTCAAAAAATATGAATACACGATATTAGACGAAGCAGCAGCATATTTAAAAAATCAATTTCGTGCTAATCAAATAAATGGAAATGGTCGTTTTATTGTCAATCTTATTAATGAGGCAATACAATACCAAGCATTGAGACTTCAACTAAATGCAACGAATGAACAATTTACCACTCTTACGAAAGAAGATTTTCAGTTAGCGTGGAATGCAACAAGGGGGAAAAATGAATGAAAGTGAGAACTCCAATAAAGGTCCGATATCAAGAAACAGATCAAATGAGTGTTGTTTATCATGCTAATTATTTAGTATGGTTTGAAATAGGAAGAACAAGCTTTATTGAAGAACTAGGTTTTGAATATCAACAAATGGAGAAAGATGGTGTGGTTTCGCCAGTCATTCATGCAGATGTACATTTTATCAAACCTGTACGTTATGGTGAAGAGGTTTTTGTGGATACATGGTTAGAAAGCTATAATGGTATTCGTACAACATATGGTTATAGTATAAAGAAAGCAGATGACACTGAAGCGGTAAAAGGTACAACAGATCATGTCATTGTGCAAAAAGATTCATTTCGACCGTTATCACTTAAGAGAAAATTTCCTGACTGGCATCAAGCCTATTTAAAAGCATTAGAAAGCGGAGTGGAGTAACAAATGGCTTTTGGTATTACTCGAGAAATTCTAAGTCAATGGAAACAGAAAGTAAGAAACGAAGAAATAGCATTCCTGACACATTATTGGATTGATGATCGATTTCCTAATTGCAATACTGTCACAAAAGTAGGCTGTTCCAATTTAGAGAAATTAAGTGAGTGGGGAAAAAAGTATCATTTACAGAAAGAATGGATCCATATGGACGACCAATTTCCACATTTTGATCTATTTGGGGAAACACAGCGCGCTATATTAAAGAATGAATTCCAACTAGATCAACTAAAGCGTCTAGAAGCAGAATAAAACTAGTACCTTATTGATTCTTCTGCTTCGTTGGAACAGGATCAAATCCTCCAGGATGAAAAGGATGACACTTTAAAATTCGTTTGATGCTTAAATACATTGCTTTAAAGAAGTGAAATTGTTGGAAACATTCTAAAGAATATTGAGAACATGTTGGTTGAAAACGACATGTTGGCAAGAACATGGGGCTTATGTACTTTTGATAGAAACGAATGATTAGTATAAATATTTTTTTCATTTGTAATCATATATCCTTTCGTGTATTTTAACTTTTGACGTTTAAAAAAGAGACCTTGTATGATCTCTTTTTTAAATCATTTTTTTGCTCAATCAAACTTACATTCATTTATATATAATCAAACGAATGATTGTAATAATACATACAATGTCAAATTATATTTACATCCAAGTGATTTTAGGTTCTGTCTTATCTACAATTCTTTTAATATTCGACTTGTGTCGATAAATAACGAATATGGTTAATAAGCTTGTCACAATCAATAATCCCATTTCTTTTTGTATAATTGTTACAATGACTGTTATAATACCTGTTAACATGGATGATAAAGATACATATTTTGTAATATACAAAATAACAAGGAAGCTAATGATCATAATAATAAATAATAAAGGATTCACACCTAGGATGACACCAGATGACGTCGCAACAGCTTTGCCTCCTTTAAATTTAGCGAAAATTGGATAGACATGTCCAATTACTGCAAATATCCCTACAATAAGAGGATAGACAGTTTCTGCTTGAAACAATATTGGTAATACTACAGCAATGGTTCCTTTTAGAATATCGCCAATAGTTACGATAATTCCTGCCTTCATTCCGAGCACACGAAATGTATTAGTAGCTCCAAGATTGCCACTTCCATGTTCTCGAATATCTGTCTTATAACCAATTTTACCAACAATTAATCCAGTTGGAATGGAACCGAGTAAATATGCAATAATACAAAAAATAATATATTCCATTTACAAACCCCTTACTTTTCATGATACATTTATTTTAGCACGTAATTTCCAAAATGAATATAATCCATGTTTATATTTTTAAAGAGATATGTAATTTGATGAATGAAGAACAACAGAATTTAAAAAAATGAGGTGTTTTAATGAACTTTAAGACAGAAAAAGATTTGATGAAATATATGTTACAACATACAAAAACAATTGCAGTCATTGGGTTATCGGATAATCCTAACAGAACTTCTTATCAAATAGCAAAAGCTATGCAAGCAAGTGGCTATCGAATTATCCCAGTAAACCCTAATGCAACAACTGTTTTAGGTGAGAAGTCATATCCTTCTATTTTAGATGTGGACGAGACGTTTGAACTAGTCAATGTTTTTCGTAAACCGATATATTTAGAAGAAATTGCTGCAGATATTGTTCAAACAAATGCTCCTTTTGTTTGGTTTCAACAAGGTCTTTTTAATGAAAATGCAAAATCTTTGCTAGAAGAACGAAAAAAATATGTTATTATGAATCAGTGTATTAAAGTTGCGCATAGTTTGTTATTATGAGCTTTATCCACTTTACAAAAAGGAACATTCGTTCTATATTAAGAGTAGACGGATAGTATTTTATTAAAACTTTTCACATAAATAAATAATTTGCGTTTTGTTGGAGTAATGGAAGGAGTTCAATGAAAGATGGTTAATAACACAGTGTATTCGGATGAGTCAATTCAAGTTTTAGAAGGACTTGAAGCTGTTCGAAAAAGACCTGGTATGTATATCGGCAGTACAGATGCTCGTGGATTACATCATTTGGTTTTTGAAATTGTAGATAATTCTGTTGATGAAGCATTATCAGGATATGGAGACCATATTCAAGTAATCATACATGCAGATCAAAGTATTTCAGTAAAAGATAAAGGGCGTGGTATGCCTACAGGAATGCATCAGATGGGTAAACCAACACCTGAAATCATTTTGACAGTCTTACATGCCGGAGGGAAATTCGGCCAAGGAGGCTACAAAACAAGCGGTGGATTACATGGTGTAGGGGCATCTGTAGTAAATGCATTATCCGAATGGTTGGAAGTTGAAATTGCTAGAGATGGTTATTTATTCACACAACGATTTGAAAATGGTGGAAAACCTGTCACTACTTTAGAAAAGAAAGGGAAAACAAAGGAAACAGGTACAACCATCACATTTAAACCAGATCGCTCTATCTTTTCAACAGATGTGTACCAATTTGAAATATTAGCAGAGAGACTTAGAGAAGCAGCATTTTTATTAAAAGGGATTACAATTGATTTAATCGATGAAAGAACAGAAACAAATGAATCCTATACGTACCCAGACGGATTAAAAGAATTTGTAGAATATTTAAACGAAGATAAAGATGTGCTTCATTCTGTTGTTTCATTTGAAGGTGAGCAATTAGGTATTGAGCTTGATTTTGCTTTTCAATTTAATGATGGGTACACCGAAAGTATTTTATCGTTTGTAAATAATGTTCGTACAAAAGATGGTGGAACGCACGAAGCTGGAGCAAAAACAGCGATAACGCGAGTTTTTAATGATTATGCCAGAAAAATGACCCTACTTAAAGATAAAGACAAAAACTTAGAAGGAAATGATATCAGAGAAGGCTTTACTGCTGTAATTTCAGTGAGAATTCCCGAAGAAAAGCTTCAGTTTGAAGGACAAACAAAAGGGAAATTAGGCACAGCCGAAGCACGTTCAGCAGTAGATGCAATAGTAGCGGAACATTTGCTATATTTCTTAGAAGAAAATCCAGATATCTCCTCCATGCTTATAAAAAAAGCAATAAGAGCAAAAGAAGCAAGATTAGCTGCACGAAAAGCGAGAGAAGAAGCGAGAAGCGGCAAAAAGAAAAAAAGAAAAGATGCCTTATTAAGTGGGAAATTAACACCTGCTCAGTCGAAGAACCCCGATAAGAATGAATTGTACTTAGTTGAGGGTGATTCTGCTGGTGGCTCTGCAAAACAAGGAAGAGATCGTAAATTCCAAGCAGTCCTACCACTGCGAGGGAAAGTTATTAATACTGAAAAAGCGAAACTTGTAGATATTTTGAAAAATGAAGAAATTTCAACTATTATTCATACAATTGGTGCAGGTGTAGGTACGGAATTTAATGTAGAAGATGTGCAATATAATAAAATTGTTATCATGACAGATGCCGACACGGATGGTGCACATATTCAAGTATTATTACTAACATTTTTCTATCGATACATGCGACCATTAATTGAAGCTGGTAAAGTATTTATAGCATTACCTCCACTTTATCAAATTACAAAAGGAAAAGGCGCTAAAAAAGAAGTAGAGTATGCATGGAATGAAGATGATATGAAACACATTACTAAAAAATATAAAACTAGCTATCAATTACAACGATATAAAGGTCTCGGTGAAATGAACGCAGATCAACTTTGGGAGACGACAATGAATCCTGAAACAAGAACATTAATTCGAGTTACGATTGATGATTTAGCTCGTGCTGAAAAACGTGTCACAACGTTAATGGGAGATAAAGTAGAACCAAGACGTAAATGGATTGAATCACACGTTCAATTTACGCTTGATGAAGACGAAAATATTATGGACAATGAAAATATACAATTATAGGAGGAATCATTTTTGATCATGGACGAAAAATTTCTCGATCTCCCTTTAGAAGAAGTGATGGGAGATCGATTTGGTAGATATAGTAAATATATTATTCAAGATCGTGCATTACCAGATGCTAGAGATGGATTAAAGCCAGTACAACGTCGAATTTTATTTGCAATGCATGAAGAGAAGAATACACATGATAAACCTTTTCGTAAGTCTGCGAAAACGGTAGGAACAGTAATTGGTAATTACCATCCTCATGGTGATTCCTCCGTATATGAAGCAATGGTTCGATTAAGTCAAACATGGAAAGTACGAAATGTACTTGTAGAAATGCATGGTAATAACGGGAGTGTTGATGGGGATCCACCTGCTGCGATGCGTTATACAGAAGCAAGACTTTCTGCTATAGCGGAAGAGTTGATACGTGATATTGATAAAGAAACGGTAGATTATATTCCTAACTTTGATGATACTATTTATGAACCTGTCGTATTACCAGCAAGAATACCTAATTTATTAGTGAATGGATCGACAGGTATTTCAGCAGGATATGCAACAGAAATACCTCCACATAATTTAGGTGAAGTAATTGATGCAATTATCCATAAATTAGACAAGCCTGATGCAACTGTCGAAGATTTACTTACATATATCAAAGGTCCTGATTTCCCAACAGGTGGTATATTACAAGGGAAAGAAGGTTTAAAAAAAGCATATCAAACAGGTAAAGGAAAAGTGGTTGTTCGTGGAAGAGCGGTAATTGAACCATTAAAAGCAGGCAAAGAACAAATTGTCATTGATGAAATTCCATATGAAGTGAATAAAGCTACACTCGTAAAACGTATGGATGAATTACGTATTGATCGAAAAGTAGAAGGTATTGCTGAAGTAAGAGATGAAACAGATAGAACAGGACTTAGAATTGTAGTTGAATTAAAAAAAGAAGCAGATAGTCAAGGTGTACTGAATTATTTGTACAAAAACACTGATTTGCAAATAACATATAACTTTAATATGGTGGCAATTAAAGACAAAACACCACGATTACTTAGTTTAACAGATATGATTGATGCATATACATCACATCAGAAAGAAGTTGTTATTCGCCAAACACGTTATGATTTACAAAAAGCTGAAAAACGTGCACATATTGTGGAAGGTTTAATAAAGGCTGTATCCATTTTAGATGAGTTAATTGCAACAATTCGTGCATCAAAAGATAAACAAGATGCAAAGGTAAGAATACAAGAGAAATATGACTTTACTGAACCTCAAGCAGAAGCAATAGTAACATTACAATTATATAGATTAACAAATACAGATATTACGTCATTACAAAAAGAAGCTGCTCAATTAGCTAGTGCAATTGACGAATACCAATCCATACTAAATGATCAAAAAAAATTACTACAAGTTATAAAAAAAGACTTGCGTCAAATGAAAAAGAAATACGAAGAACCAAGAAAAACAAAAGTAGAAGATGAGATTGAAGAACTCAAAATTAACGTAGAAGTAATGATTGCAAGCGAAGATGTCATTGTGTCTGTTACCAATCTAGGTTATGTAAAAAGAACGAGTGTCCGATCATATTCTGCTTCGTCTGAAGACGATTTTATGATAAAAGATGAAGATCATGTAATAGGATTATATGAACTAAATACAACAGATCACATATTACTTTTTACATCAAAAGGGCGATATATGCCAATACCTGTCCATCAACTACCAGATATTCGATGGAAAGATTTGGGTCAGCACATCACTAATATTGCTTCAACTGATAAAGACGAAGTAATAATCAATGCTATTCCAGTTCGGAATTTCAATCCAGATCACTACCTTGTCTTTTTTACAAAAAATGGTTTCATAAAGAAGAGTTCTCTAGAATTGTATGCTTCACAACGCTTTTCTAGACCTTTAATTGCTTTAAATTTAAAAAAGGAAGATACATTATTAAATGTACAATTAACAAATGGACAAAACGATATCTTTATTACGACAAACAAAGGATATGGACTATGGTATAGTGAAGAAGAAGTTTCACCGATTGGCCAGCGAGCAGCAGGTGTAAAAGCAATTCAGTTAAAAGAGAATGAGTATGTAGTGAATGGTGTAGTTGTAGATAAAAATAAAACTAAACAACAATTATTTGTGATGACGCAAAGAGGTGCATGTAAACGGATGACGATTGATCAATTCGATAAAACATCCCGTGCAAAAAAAGGCTTAGTAATGTTAAGAGATTTAAAATCTAAACCACACTATATTGTTGGATTTGAATTAGTCACAGAAAATGATTGTATAATAATTAGAACAAAATATGACAAAACACAACCTATCTTCATGCATGATGTCCCGATGAGTGAACGATATAGTAATGGATCGTTTATTTTGGATACAGACATAGATGGTGAAATTACAACGATTTGGCCTTCAGGTACATTACTCAAACCATTTAATCAAATAGAAGAATAACGACAAAAATACCAAGTTATATATTTACTTGGTATTTTTTTTCGTATATATAATGTTATAATATACAATTAGATAATGAACAAGGGAGATTAATGTATGACAGTGAATACGAAAAAAAGCGCAATCACAACAGAACAATTAATTGCATTATGTCATTTTTATCATAATCAAGGTGATCGTATAGCAGAGTCAAAAGTGTATGATCTCTATCAAAAGAAAAAAGAAACTCTTCAACATATCTGTTTTTGTGGCCATTTCTCGGCAGGAAAATCTACAATATTAAATCGCTTACTAGACGAACCACTGCTACCACAAAGTCCGATACCTACAAGTGCAAATATTGTAGAAATAAAGAATGGTGCAAATGCATGTATTATACATTTAACAAATGGAAAGAAGATTAAATTACCGGATCATGCTTCATTAGATGAGGTACATCATTTTTGTCGTAATGGCGAGGAAGTAAAAAAAGTAGAGATATATTTAGATACATCTAAACTGCCTTCAACGGTAACATTAATGGATACTCCTGGAATTGATGCAGCAGATGATGCAGATCGAATCATGACAGAATCAGCATTACATGTTGTAGATGAAGTATATTATGTAATGGATTATAACCATGTACAGTCAGAAGTAAATGCAACATTTCTAAAACAATTGAAAAAAATGAATAAAACATTCTCAGTTATAGTGAATCAAATGGATAAACACAATGAAGATGAAATACCAATCGCTGAATTCAAGAATAGTTTATCCAATGTTTTGAAGCAATGGGATATCCACCCGAAAGCAGTATATTTTACTTCAATGAGAAATCTGCATGCTACATCTAACGATTGGTATGCATTACAATCGATGATTCAATCCCAATTACGTTTAGTGAAAGAAGAAGAAATCGAT
>JAJUGF010000066.1 GCA_029268495.1 Gracilibacillus sp. | reverse complement strand
ATCACTACATTTACCTTGTTCTTTGTTGTATTTTTTCTCATATTTTATTATAAATTGATGAAAACCACATTAGATTTGCAAGATACATTAATTAATTCTAGTGAAGTAGGGATTGTATTAACAGATTCTATGAATAAGATGATTAGATACAATCACGAATTTGCTAATTTAATGAAACAATTACAGATTAGTTTAACGAGTGAGTGGCTACATATGACGATCCCATTTGCGATTACGGAACTAAAAGCCTTTGATGTGACAGAGATTGATTATCGTCACCTCTATTTAGAAGTGACGAAAGTACCAGTGCAAGCAGATGATGAGAAACAATATTTGTGGTATTTTAGGGATATAACAGAGAAAAAGGAAAAAGATGCAATGATTCATCGTCTTGCATATTATAATGAAATTACTCATTTACCAAATAGTAATATGTTAGAGAAACAATTAAATCATTGGCAAGAGAATCATATAAATGATCTGACATGTATTTATATAAGGGTAGATAGATTACGCTTTTCACTTGGATCCACATTTGTTGACGAAAGAGAAGAGTTTATTAGAAAAGTTGCTTTGTTGTTAAGAGTGATGATCACAAGTCAAGAATATTTATTTCATTATGATGATCAAGTCATTGTTATCTTTGTGCTTAAAAGTAACAAAAATTATGTACATACATTACTTGAACACTTGCTTGCACAATTGTCCCAATCTGTTCAAATTAAAAATACGACATATAATCTAACATTTAATATTGGTATAAGTAAATATCCAGAAGATACCACTAATTTACAATCTATTGTGAATTACGCAAGTCTAGCAAGCTTGGAGTCTAGTAAATTAAGTAGAAATAATTATATGTATTTTGAAAAAACAATTTTAGATAAAATGAATCGAAAAGTGTTGCTTGATCAAGCAATGACCATAGCACTTAATCAGGATGAATTTTATTTGGTGTATCAACCAATAATTTGTACAAGAACAGATAAAGTAGCTAGTGTGGAAGTGCTATTAAGATGGAATAGTCCAGAATTTGGATTTATTTCACCAGCTGAGTTTATTCCGATTGCAGAGGAAACGGGATTTATTAACAGAATTGGAAAATGGGTATTAGAGAAGGCATGTATGCAATGGACAGAGTGGAAAGAACAAGGGAAGCCGCTTGTTCACATTGCAATTAATGTATCCGCAATCCAATTAGCCAACCACCAATTTATTGAGATGATTGAAGAAGTGTGTAATCAGACAGGAATGGATCCTACTTATTTGGAATTAGAAATTACAGAATCGTCTTCACTCAATTATCATGAATCATTACATATGAAATTAAATCGTTTATCAGAAATGGGAATTGGCTTATCTTTAGACGATTTTGGAACAGGTTATTCGTCATTTGAACATTTAAAAGAATTAGCTGTTCATAAATTAAAGATTGATCGTTCATTTATCTTTGGTTTACTAGAGGACTCGAATCAAGAAGCAATACTTAGATCGATTATTCAATTAGGCCACAATTTGAAGAAAGATGTGTTAATGGAAGGTGTCGAACAAGTAGCAGAAGTAGAATGGTTGAAAAAGAATCATTGTGACTATATTCAAGGCTATTACTACGCTAAACCGTTAGAAGCAATGGAAGTAATGGAATATATAATACGGGCAAACCAGTGAGGGAAATTCTTGCTGGTTTTTTATACTTTTTATATTCAAAAGTATAAAAAAACACTAGAAAACATTGGTATTGTTAGCCCATTCGCCTTTTTGGTGTGATGTTGTTCACAACATAGAGAAGTCTCTCGTGATTAAATGAACATATAAACATCAGATTGGGAACATGGAGGGATCAAGAATGCCAAAGAAAAAATCCCCAATATGGCAAAGAATGAATTATCTAAAACCAAAAGAAAAATATGCGAATAATCACAGTCAATTACAAGAAGGAGACCGTGATTGGGAAAATGTCTATCGCCGAAGATGGCAACATGATAAAGTGATTCGTTCCACGCACGGAGTGAATTGTACTGGTTCATGTAGTTGGAATATTTATGTAAAAGATGGCATTGTAACATGGGAAGGACAAGCGGTAGATTATCCGTCAACAGGCCCTGATATGCCAGATTTTGAACCACGTGGTTGCCCAAGAGGTGCGAGCTTCTCTTGGTATATTTATAGTCCATTACGTGTGAAATATCCATATGTAAGAAAAAAATTATTGCACTTATGGCGTGAAGCATTAGAGCAACATGAGACTCCTCTTGATGCATGGAAAAGTATTGTAGAAGACAAAGAAAAATCAAATAGCTATAAACAAGCACGAGGTAAGGGTGGTCTTGTTCGGTCAAGTTGGGAAGAAGTCACACAATTAGTTGCGGCATCTGTTCTTTATACAACAAAAACATATGGTGCAGATCGAAATATTGGATTCTCACCAATTCCTGCGATGTCGATGGTAAGCCACGCTGCAGGGAGTCGTTTTATGTCACTTATCGGTGGACCAATGTTAAGTTTCTATGATTGGTATGCAGATTTACCACCAGCATCTCCGCAAATTTGGGGAGATCAGACAGACGTGCCTGAAAGTTCTGATTGGTACAATTCAGGATATATTATGACATGGGGTTCGAATGTACCACTTACTCGTACACCAGATGCTCATTTCCTTGCAGAAGCACGTTACAAAGGAACAAAAGTAGTATCCGTAAGTCCAGATTATGCAGAATCTACAAAGTTTTCAGATGATTGGATGTCTGTAAAGCAAGGTTCAGACGGTGCCCTTGCAATGGCAATGGGTCATGTTATTTTAAATGAATTTTATCAAAAACAATCTACTCCATATTTTGATAACTATGCAAAAACATATACGGATTTTCCTTTTACTGTTTTGTTAAAACAAAAAGGCGATAAATTAGTTGCAGATCGATTCTTACAAGCAAAAGACTTAGCAATAGAAACAACGAATAGTGAATGGAAGCCATTAATGTACAACAAAGCAACAAATGATTTTGCTATCCCACAAGGAACAATGGGATCAAGATGGGATAAGAATGGCAAATGGAATTTGAAATTAAAAGACGAACGTGATGGACACGAAATTGAACCAGTCTTAGGATTTTTAGGTATGGAAGATGTTGTGAAAACAGTCGATATTGCCTACTTTGATGCAGAGACTCGTTCGACAATGAAACGTAACGTTCCTGCGAAAAAAATCAAAATAAACGGAAAAACAGAATATGTTACAACTGTTTATGATTTGATGCTAGCGAATTATGGTATCGATAGAGGTATTGGTGGAGATGTAGGTAAATCGTATGATGATATTGCAGCATTTACTCCAGCATGGCAAGAAAAAATTACAGGTGTAGATCGCGAATTAGTGATCAAAATCGCACGAGAATTTGCTCAAAATGCGATTGATACAAATGGTCGCTCTATGATTATTGTAGGTGCTGGTATTAACCACTGGTTCCATTCAGATGCGATTTATCGTGCAGTTGTGAACTTAGTTATTATGGTTGGTGCACAAGGTGTCAATGGTGGTGGTTGGGCGCATTATGTTGGCCAAGAAAAATTACGTCCTGCTGAAGGTTGGAACACCATTGCAACAGCGAAGGATTGGCAAGGACCACCTAAGTTACAGAATGGTACATCATTCTTCTATTTTGCGACAGACCAATGGCGTTATGAAGAAACATCGATTAATGAGTTGACTGCAAAAACTGTCGATAAGGCAAGATATGATCATCCAGCAGACTATAATGTGCTGGCTGCACGACTAGGTTGGTTACCATCTTATCCGACATTTAGTAAAAACGGTATTGATGTGTATAATGAAGCAGTTCAAGCAGGGAATCAAACAATAGAAGCTATTGGGAATTATGTAGCAGACAAATTGAAAAAACGAGAACTTGAATTTTCGATAGAAGATCCAGATAATCCAGTGAATTATCCTAGAACATTATTTGTATGGCGTGCCAATTTAATTTCTAGTTCAGGTAAAGGTCACGAGTATTTCTTAAAACACTTACTAGGAGCAAGTCACGGTTTACTAAATGATGATTCAGATAGTTTACGTCCATCAGAAATTAAATGGCGTGACGAAGCACCTGAAGGTAAGTTGGATTTATTAGTGGATTTAGACTTCCGAATGGCAGGTACTGGATTATATTCTGATGTGATTTTACCTGCTTCTACATGGTATGAAAAACATGATTTATCTAGTACAGATATGCACCCATTTGTTCACCCATTTAATCCTGCAATTTCTTCACCATGGGAAGCAAAGTCTGATTGGGATATTTTTAAAGCATTAGCGAAAGGTATATCTGATTTAGCAGAAGAATTAGATATGGAAGAAATTAAAGAAGTAGTTACAAGTCCACTACTACATGATACGCCACAGGAAATTGCTCAACCTTTAGGTGAAATTCAAGATTGGTCTAAAGGAGATTGCGAACCGATTCCAGGTAAAACAATGCCGAACGTACATGTTGTTGCGAGAGATTATAAGCTTATATATAAGAAATTCACTTCACTTGGACCAAATATTGCTACAAATCCATATGGTGGAAAAGGGATTAGTTGGTCAATGGAAAAAGAATACGAAGAAGCAAAACATGCACTTGGAGTGGTAGAGGATGAGGGGATTTCTAAAGGATTGCCTAATATTACAGATGCACGTACAGCATGTGAAGCCATATTACGTATGTCTTCAACGACAAATGGCAAGCTTGCAGTGAAAGCATGGGAAGCATTAGAAAAACAAACAGATTTAGAATTACGTGATTTAGCAGAAGAGCGTGAAGAAGAATTGTTTACATTTGAACAAATAAATGCGCAACCAAAGACTGTTATTACATCACCTGCATTTAGTGGTTCAGAGAAAGGTGGTAGACGATATTCACCATTTACAACGAATATTGAACGCTTGATTCCGTTTCGGACAATTACTGGTAGACAATCTTATTTCTTAGATCATGAGATGATGAAGGAATTTGGCGAAGAGATGGCAACATTTAAGCCGATGCTTCACCACACACCATTTAAGAAAGACCGTCCACCTGTGAAAGGGAAAGAAATCACATTAAATTATTTAACACCACACAATAAGTGGTCGATTCACAGTATGTATTATGATGCACAACCAATGTTAACGTTATTCCGTGGTGGACCAACAATTTGGTTGAATAAAGATGATGCAGAAGAAGCAGGTATTGAAGATAATGATTGGATTGAATGTTTCAATAGAAATGGTGTTGTAGTAGCGAGAGCAGTTGTTTCACACAGAATTCCTAGAACAATGGCATTTATGCACCATGCGCAAGACCGTCATATTCACGTACCTGGTACTAATTTAACGAAAAACCGTGGAGGTACACATAATAGTCCAACTAAAATCCATATGAAACCAACACATATGATAGGTGGATACGCACAATTAAGTTATGGATTTAACTATTATGGTCCAACAGGTAATCAACGAGACTTACATGTTGTCATCCGCAAACTAGAGGAGGTTGATTGGCTTGAAGATTAAAGCACAAATAGGGATGGTCATGAATTTAGATAAATGTATTGGCTGTCATACGTGTAGTGTTACATGTAAAAACACCTGGACAAATCGTCCAGGTGCAGAATATATGTATTTTAACAACGTAGAGACAAAGCCAGGTATTGGTTATCCAAAACGTTGGGAAGATCAAGATCATTACAAAGGTGGTTGGGAATTAGATAAACAAGGAGAATTACGTTTGAAATCTGGATCTAGAACAAAACGTTTGATGAACCTTTTTTACAACCCTTATCAACCAACAATTGATGATTATTATGAGCCATGGAATTATGATTACGAAAAATTAACAAATAGTGCGGAAAGAAAGCACCAACCAGTAGCACGAGCAAAATCTGCTATTACTGGTGAGTTTATGGATTTAGAATGGGGACCAAACTGGGAAGATGATTTAGCAGGTGGTCACATTACTGGATTACGTGATCCGAACGTAGAGCAAATGGAAGAGTCCATTAAGACAGAATTTGAAGATGTATTTATGATGTATCTACCACGTATTTGCGAACACTGTATTAATGCACCATGTGTATCTTCTTGTCCGTCTGGTGCAATGTATAAGCGTGATGAAGATGGTATCGTATTAGTTGATCAGAATGCTTGTCGTGCATGGCGTCATTGTGTGACATCATGTCCATACAAAAAAGTATATTTCAACTGGAAAACAAATAAAGCGGAAAAATGTACGATGTGTTATCCACGTATTGAAAATGGTCAACCAACGATTTGTTCAGAAACATGTGTTGGTCGTATTCGTTACATTGGTGTGATGTTATATGATGCAGATCGTGTATTAGAAGCCGCTTCCGTAGAAGACGAGCAGAAGCTATATGAAGAACAATTAAAAATATTCTTAGATCCAAAAGATCCAGAAGTTATCAAACAAGCGAAGAAAGATGGTATTCATGATGATTGGATTGAAGCTGCACAACAATCACCAATTTACCGAATGATTATTGATTGGAAGATTGCATTACCATTACACCCAGAATATCGTACAATGCCAATGGTTTGGTATATTCCACCACTTAGTCCTGTTATGAATGTAATTGAAGGAAAAGGTAGTGTAGCAGATGTAGACGATATTTTTCCTGCAATTGATGATATGCGAATACCGATTGAATATTTAGCGAATTTATTAACAGCAGGTAATCAAGAACACATTCGAACAGTGTTGAAGAAAATGGCTGTAATGAGAAGTTTTATGCGTGCAGAAACAACAGGAAGAGACTTTGATGAATCTATCATGCATGAACTTGGACTGGATAAAGAAGAAACAAGAAAAATGTACCGATTATTAGCAATCGCTAAATATAATGACAGATTCGTTATTCCAAAAAGCCATAAAGAAGAAGTTCGTGACTTGTATGATGATCAAGGCGCGTGTGGCCTAGACTTTGCAGGTGGTCCAGGAAGTTGTGGTGTATTGTCTTAATAATAGAGAAGGTGCTCAGATAATCTCTGAGTACTGGAACTATTTAAACAAAAGGAACGAATCAATGATATCAGCATGTTAGCAACTTCATACTGCTGATAGAGGAGAGGATTAACATGAAAGAAGAAACAATTGCATCCACATACCAACTAATTAGTTTTTTACTTGCATATCCGACAGAAGAGCATGTAGATGCAATGGAAGATATGACTGGATTTCTTCAAGAAATAGGCGAAAAATCGATTAAGAAACCATTCGAAGATTTTCACCAAATCATTACAAATTGGTCGAAAGAAGAATGGATTGAACACTATATCGAAGTATTTGATTTTGGAAAAACTTCGAACTTGTATATGACGTATTTAAAATTAGGCGAACAAAAAGAACGAGGTTTAGAACTGCTGCGTTTAAAGAAATATTACGAAGCACAAGGATATGATGTGACAGATAAAGAATTACCAGATTATTTACCAATTATGCTCGAATTCTGTTCACAAGTAACCAAAGAAGTAAGAGTAGATTTATTAGAAAAATACACACTCGCAATTGTTGAAACAACTCAAAAACTAACAGAATTAAAAAGTAGTTACGCAAATATATTACAAGCATTACTTGCATTGATGAAACATGAAGGTATCGAAGTAGATGACAAAACTCAACTATACCAAGAAAAGCCATTGTCACTAGAAGATGCAAGGATTATGCAACAAATGAGAGACCAGCTGATCCGTAATCAGTTAGGCTAGAAAGGAAGATGGAAATGAGTAACTCAGTAGATTGGTTTCTATGGGGCATCCTTCCATATATTGTTTTAACTATATTTATTGGTGGACATATTTACAGATATCAAAAAGATCAATTTGGTTGGTCATCAAAATCAAGTGAATTTTTAGAAAAGAAACATCTGCGTATTGGTTCTACCTTATTTCATTGGGGAATGTTATTTGTTTTAGGTGGGCATTTTCTTGGGATTTTAGTTCCAGTCGGTGTATACAATACGTTAGGTGTGACAGAACACCAATATCATATCATTGCATTAGTTTTTGGTATTCCAGCAGGGATCGCTGCGGTGATTGGACTTGCATTACTTTGTTACCGTCGCTTGTCAGTCAAGCGTATTATGAAAACAACATCAAAAGGGGACTGGGCAGTATTGTTTTTCTTAATGATTGTTGTGTTAACAGGTTTATCAGCAACGTTTCTTAATCTAGATGCACATGGATTTGATTATAGAACAACGATTGCACCATGGTTTAGAGGATTATTTATTTTCCGAATTGAACCACATCTAATGGCAGATGTACCTGTATGGTTTAAAATACATTTACTTGCTAATTATGCATTTGCGTCAATTTGGCCATTTACAAGAATGGTACATGTATTTAGCTTCCCAGTGCGTTACTTATCAAGAAGCTATGTCATCTACAAAAAACAAGTTAGAAAAGCTTAACAGATATAGATTAGTACAGATAGAAATGAATATAAAAAAGGTGTGATGAGAAATGGAATGGAAGCAAAAAGCGAAAGAAACAATCATGAAAATTCAGCAAGGGAAAAGACAAGAGGTCATTCGTGATATTGTAGCGATAGAGGAACAATTAAAGAAAATTGAGGAATTGTCAACGCTTGAGCTTCTATTTCTTCATTATACTGCAGGTCTTTTTTATAAAGAAGAAAAGAACTATGCGCTCGCTTCGCATCATTTTCAACAAACGATGAAATACCGTCCAAAAGATAAAGAAACAGAACAGTTATATATTCAAGCACATTTGTCTTTTGCGACATTAGATGAGTCCACGAATCAGTTGAAAGAAGCGAAGATGACGCTTGCACGTTTGTTACAATACTTAGAGAAACATCAATTCGATGAGCGAATCATTGCAAAAGTGTATCAGAAAATAGGCTGGCTTTTTTATAAAGAAGATGAATTACACCAAGCGCATACGCAATTAGAACAAGCAAAACAATTATTAGAAAAATCATGTAAAAAGACAGATCCTGAGATGTTACAATTGCTAGATAAGTTAGCAGAGATTTATATCGCGTTAGAACAACCTGAAAAAGCTGTTGCACTATTTACAAATATAGTGGATGCTTCAATATCAAAAGAAGCATGTGCTACAATCAAAATAAAAATTGGTGAATTGAATTTTCATATTGATTTGCGAATCGCAAGAAAGACAATCATTGAAGCAATTGAATTAGTTGATGAAACACATCCTATTTATTTACGTGGCAATATGTTGTTGGCAGAAATAGAAGAGAATATCGTTGCATATCCACGTGCTGTAAAGTATTACAAAAGAGCATTTGATCATGTAGTCCAAACACATGAGAAAACACACTTTTTACACGTTTTCTTATTGTCGAAATTAGGTACCATACATTTAAAAATGGGTGAATTAGACAAAGCTCAATCTTATTTAGAAGATGGCTTACCATATGCAAAAGCATACGAAAAAATCGAAATGCAATATTTCTATGCTTTAGGCAAGATTTATTCTGATAAAGAATTATATGATAAAGCTTTTGATAT
>JAJUGF010000065.1 GCA_029268495.1 Gracilibacillus sp. | reverse complement strand
GGCGAATATTTCCTTCAATGATATTGTTTCTTCCATGACTTATTTTAACCCCCGTGAAGATAGTTTGGATGATAGCACACACACCTCTCCATCATACCATAAAAGAAATTATAACATAAATAGATTTTTTTCTATACTGTTAATTTGTTAGATTTTACAATATATTTATATTTTTTGATTATTTGGGTGGGGAGTGGCTCCTAGGATTCTTGTGTGGCTGGTGGAATCGTTGCGTCGTGGGGATTATTCGTGCGTGGATCGGGGATTTCCGGCGTGGATTGGATTATTCCTGTGTGGAATGGGGATTCCCTGCGTGGATTGGAGATTTCCTGCGTCGCTTGAATTATTCGTGCGTGGATATTGATGATAGTTCTATTAAATAATGAAAAGAGGGGAAACACTCCTCTTTTCATTATTTGATACCATATTATACACGTTGAATACGTGGATCGGTAAAAATGTCCTCTTCATCAGTACTTGTTGTTGAAAACTCTGAGATCACAGCTCCATCTTTACCTGCTTTAAACCAATGCAATGTATTAGGCAATATAGTATATTGTTCACCCGGTTGTAAAATGACTTCATGGAAAACGGTGTAATAATCCTCGTCTCCTTTTGGTGGACCAACGACTCTATTACTGGACTCTGGTCCTTCTACATATAAATAAACAATACCAGATCTGCAACGGAATGTTTCTTCTTTTCCTTCATCAAATGCACGCTTTGGATGTTTGTGTTCAGGACACGTTTGATTTGGTAATAATACCAAATCCTTCGAACATACCTTATCCGTGTTAATGTAAGTAATTAATTGTAATCCACTTACTTCCAAATTGTTCAATCCAAAATCTGCAATCTCAATTTTATTTTTTTCTTCTTTAGTTAAGATAATATTTAGCGCTTGCAATTTATCCAGCACATACTCCTTCACTTGATGATAGTTTGATGATTTCATTTACGATATCTCCTTTAAAGTAAATGTTGAAATTGCTTTCTTATAATCCTTCTTCAAAGCTTCTAAAGCTACTATTGTGACATCATGATAAAAAACATTCTTATTTTGATTTACGTACTCTTTAACGGCATCCCCCGCCGCTTTAGCTGCATAACTGTAATAATTGATTTTTCGTACACCATTATCAATTGCATTTATATATTCCTCTTCACTTAATCCTGAACCACCATGCATTACAACAGGACGTTGAATATTATCATGAATTTTTCGAAGTCTATCATAATCTAAATTCGGTTCCTGAACATAGATTCCGTGCACAGTACCAAATGCTGCGGCTAAAGCGTCAATATCTGTCTGTTCAACAAAATCTTTTGCTATATCTGGGTCTGTATACAATTCTCCAAGATGATTCCCCCCAGTATCCTCTCCTCCAATACCAGAAGAAGTCATCACACCCAATTCAGCCTCTACAGAAACATTATGTCGATGGGCATAATCAACCACTTCTTTTACTGTATTAATGTTATCTTCATAAGACATAATCGATGCATCTATCATTACAGAACTAAATCCTATATCAATCGCTTTCCGAACCATACTTATATTAGTTCCATGATCTAAATGAACTGTAATAGGTATACTTGCATTTTTAGCTAAGTTTACGAGAATAGGACCTATAATTTCTATGGGTACTATTTCGTCATGCACTTCAGCATGTGCAAGAATAATAGGTGCTTTCAATTCTTCAGCCACCTCAACAGCTGCACGTGCTGCTTCAAGTGTAGGACAATTAAATTGTCCTACTGCATAATTACCTTCATCCGCTTTCTTCAAATTCTCTTGTAATGTAACTAACATCAAAACCCCTCCTTCATATTTTAATCATAGGATGCTTTTCCCCATCCTTAAGAGCTTCTAATAATTGTTGATATGGCAATATGCCTGAAGTAGCATCTTCCTTCAACAAAGATGTTGCAGCAGTAATAGTCCCTAATTCCATCGCCTCTTGCATAGAAGCTCCTTTATTTGCTTCATATAGAACACCTGATACATAAGCATCACCAGCTCCAACAGTGCCTTTAATTTTATGCCTATTTACAATCATTGAAGATAAACTAACAAATTCATGCCCATCATATCCAAAGCTACCTTCAGGCGCATGAATAATGACCCAGTCTTTTACACCATATGATTTTAAGAGTTCTAGCACTTTTTTTATATTTTTAGTTAATAATTCATCCTTTTCTCGTAAAGTAATTCCTGTAATTTTACTTGCTTCATATTCATTTATCACACAATAATTGGTATATTTCAGACTAGGAAGCACAACTTGTTTATATCTATTTTGGTTTTCACTCACAACATCAATTGACGTTTTTATACCATGTTCTTGCGCATTCTTTAATAATAAGGCCATTTTCGTTCCATATTGCGCGTCTTTTTCATCCAATCCATCCAACAACAACAGATAGCCAATGTGTAAAATGCGAGAGTTCAATTTAGAAAAGTCTATAGTATCCTCGTTAAATAAAGATGCATTCCCTTTATAATGATAAAAAGTCCTTGTTTTATCCGTTTGATCTTGAATAACATCTGTAAACGGCGTCGCACCTTTAAATGTAATATTACTTACATTGATATTACTCTTTTGTTTTAATTGATTATATACATACTCGCCCTTTTCATCCTCTCCTAAAATACAAATCGTCTCTATCAGTATATCTGAATCGATTTGAGACAATGCGAGAGAACAATTTGCAACAGCGCCCCCCACAGTACGTTTCATGTGAGATATAGTTGTAAGTTCTGTTTTCTTCGGATATCGATCTACTAATTTAATCTCATCAACAGCAATCGTCCCGGCTATTGCGATTCCTTTATTCACTAGATCACCTCTGTCAGTATGTGTTATTTCTTTCTGAACACATCAGCATATACTGCTACTAAAATAACTACCCCTTTTACAACATATTGCCAAAATGAACTTACACCTAATAAGTTTAATCCATTACTTAATACGCCGATAATTAATGCCCCTATCACCGTACCACCTATTTTTCCTCGTCCACCAGTCATACTTGTACCTCCAAGTACAACGGCTGCAATCGCATCTAATTCAGCCATATCACCTGCTGTAGGTTGACCAGAAAACATACGTGCAGATAATACAACTCCTGCTACCCCAGCCATAAACCCACTAAAAGTGTATGCGAATAATTTCACTTTCTTTATATTAATACCAGAAAACTTAGCAGCTTCACTATTACCTCCTACAGCATACATGTGTCGGCCTAATCTTGTTTTATTCATAATTAAATAAGCAATAATTAGAAAAACTATCAGATAAATGACTTGCATCGGTACTGGCCCAATGTAGCCAGATCCAATAACATTAAATGAATCATCCATTACTCTTACTGGTTTACCATCTGATATTACATACGCTGCACCACGCGCAATGTTCATAGTTGCTAATGTGATAATAAACGGTGGTATAATTGTTGTTGCAGATACATAACCGTTAAAAGCACCAAATAGCATACCTACAAGAATACCAATTACTACAGCTAACCAAATTGGAAAACCAGCAACAGCAATTAACATAGTTGTTGCAACACCCGTAACTGCTATAATAGAACCTACCGATAAGTCAATTCCGCCTAGAATAATTACCATAGTCATAGCTATAGCTAAATACATATTGGTAGAAGTTTGACGAAGTACATTCATTAGGTTGTTAGTCGTTAAAAAATCAGGGTTCATGATGGATATAAAAATGCATAAAACTACTAAACCAATTAATATACCTTTATTTTCTTTTAAATACTGAAGTACCGCATTACCCATTTTCAAAAAAATGTGATCATTTTTCGTTTCGTATGACAAATTTGACATTTTTAATTCCCCCCTGTCGCATAATACATAATTTTCTCTTGATTCATATCTTCTTTTTCTAGTACTTTTTGAATACTACCCTTATACATCACTGCAACTCTATCACTCATATTAATAATCTCTGGGAGTTCTGAAGATATCATAATGATAGATACCCCCTCTTTAACTAATTCGTTCATAATCGAATATATTTCAGATTTTGCTCCAACATCTACACCTCTTGTAGGCTCATCTAAAATTAGTATGTTGGGTTTCGTAGCTAACCATCTTGAAAATAGGACTTTTTGTTGATTACCCCCACTTAAATTAGATACAATTTGTTCCTTATTAGGTGTTTTGATTGCTAATTCTCGTATATATTTCTCTGATTGTGCATCTTCATAACTTTTATCTACTTTAAATAATTTTATAAATTCATTTAATATCTTAATGGATATATTATAATCAACAGGTTTAATAAGAAATAAACCCTCTTCTTTTCGGTTTTCAGGAACATAAGCAATTCCTTTTGCTATCGCATCGTTAGGAACTTTAATTGTAACTTTTTCATTTCCTACATAAATTTCACCACTATCAAATGCATCAATCCCAAAAATGCATTTCATCACTTCAGATCTCCCTGCACCTACAAGACCAGAAAAACCTAAAATTTCGCCTTTTTCTAATGTAAAGTTTACGTCATCTATAACTCCTTTACGTGATAAGTTTTTAACTTCCAAGACTTTCTCACCTGTTTTTTCCATATAAGTTCTTTCATATAATTTGTCAAGATCTCGTCCAACCATCATACTAATCAATTCGTTATTATTCGTTTCATTTGTGTTAACAGTTCCGATATACTCTCCATCACGCATAACTGTGATTCTATCTGTTATTTCAAAAAGTTCATTCATTCTATGAGAAATATAAACTATCCCCGCTTTTTGCTTTTTAAGTTGTTGGATTGTTTTAAATAAGAAATTTACTTCTTTGTCCGTTAGCGATGATGTCGGCTCATCCATTACAATAATGTCAGAGTTAAAAGATACCGCTTTTATGATTTCTATCATTTGTTGTTGTGCCACTGTTAAATCACTTATTATCGTTTTAGCATTTAACCCCAAATCAAAGTCATCAATGAATTGCTGTGCTTGACGACTCATCGTATCCATATCGATAAAACCATTTTTCTTTAATGGCTCTCGCCCTAAAAATATATTTTCAGCAATTGTCAAATAAGGAACTAAGACTATCTCTTGATGAATGATACTAACTCCATTTTTCTTAGCCTCATTTACATTATTAATGTGCACTTTTTTATTGTTTATTGTTATGGAGCCTTCATCAAGTACATAAATACCTCCAAGTACTTTCATTAATGTAGATTTTCCTGCACCATTTTCCCCCAAAAGAGCATGAACTTCTCCTTTTTTTAATGAAAAATCAACACCTTTTAATGCATAAACGCCAGGAAACTTTTTTACAATCTTAGACATTTCTAATAATTGTTCTGACATTGTCACACCTCTTTTCGATAAAAGGGCTAAACTTAAATAAGTTAAGCCCTTTTAAAATATTCATTCTATTATTGCCAACCGTCTGTTCCATACTCTTCCACATTCTCTTCATTAATAAGGAATGTTTCTACAGGTATCCGTTGAGGTACTTCTTCACCATTTAATATTTGATAAGCAACCTCTACCGATTGTTCTGCAATAGAAACTGGAGATTGAGCACCTGTTCCAACAAATTGTTCACCTTTAGCGATTTCTGCTTTTGCATCTGGTGAGCCATCCACTCCATAAATTGCGATATCTGTGACATTATTAGCTTTGGCTGCAGCTAATGCTCCTAATGCAGAAGGATCATTTCCAGCCATAATGGCAATAACGTCTGGATTAGCTATTAAAATATCTTCTGTGATTCCTAATGCTGTTTCTAAATCCCCTTGCGCATCTTGTTGTGCAACAATTTCAAATCCTTTTCCTTCAATCGCTTCCATAAACCCTGCAATCCTGTCATTAATCGAATTCATAGTAGGACTGTCTAACACCGCAATTGGACCGCCATCTGGAAACCTTTCTACTAAGTCTTCTCCAGCAACTCTACCAGCATTTTTGTTATCCGAACCAACGTAAGCGGTTACATATTCAAACGCCTTTACTTCTGTATCATAATTTATAATAGGAATGCCTGCTTCTTCTAATTGTTCAAGTGCTGGTCTAATTCCTTCCCAATCTACCGGATTTAAAAATATAGCATCAATGTCTTGAGCAATCATATCTTCAATTTGGCTAATTTGTAGCGCTACATCCATAGCAGGATTCGTTGTAATTAACTCGTCTCCATTAGCCTCAATTTCTTCTCTCATCGTTTCTTCAATAACCTGGAAAAATGGATTGTTTTGAGTCATAGATGTATAACCAAATACAAAACCGTCAGAGTCCTCACCTGTTGCATCTTCACCGGATGAATTGTCCACTTCGTCTGTTCCTCCACTTGTGTCTTCACTCGTTCCACTTTCTTCACTGCCGCAAGCAACTAGAAATAGTGGAATTAGAATTACAAGTAACATTCCCATAAACTTTAAGTACTTGTTATTCATTCTTGACCTCTCCTTTATTTTTTATTATTTATATCAAACCATCGTTGTGGTTTAATACCTTTTTTGTATGCGCTTTCTTTAATGCGTTTTTTTATGGTTTTGCTTACTCACACAAAACCATTTCAACTCCTAAGTCGCTTAATCTATTCAATTCTTCACTATAAAGACTTGTATCAGTAAATATTCTATCTGCACTCTTCAAAGATGATATACGATGAAGAAATTGTTGATTATATTTGCTACTATCGACTAAGTAATTCACTTCTTTTGAATTTTCCATCACTTTTCGTTTGATTTGAACTTCAAAATTATTACTATTACTAAACCCATCTTCTTTTGTAAAACCTGAGGCAGATAAAAATGCTTTATTGAAATATAAATTGTCTAATGCGTTCTCCGCTAAAGGACCAACTAAAGATAATGTAGTTTCTCTAAATAATCCACCGATTAAAATTTTTTCTACATTTGGATTTATTAATTCTGTCATAATATTTACAGCATTCGTTACGATTGTTATGTTTAAATCTTCTGGTAAATATTTTACGAGATGTGATGCAGTAGTCCCTGCATCAACGAAAATAAAATCCCCTTCTTCTACATATGTTGCTGCAACACGACCAATAGATTCTTTAGCTCGTTGATTTAACATCTCGCGTTGTGTAAATAGTGTATCTACATTTGACTTTGTATGCTGCGGAGTGTATATTGCACCACCATACGTACGCCTAGCAATACCTATTTTTTCAAATTTCTCTAAATCACGTCTTATCGTCATTCCAGCCACATTAAAGCAATTAATTAGTTCATTAACTTTCACTTCTTGTTTATCTTTCAAATAATTAAGGATTTCCTTTTGTCTACTATTTAATGATGACTGGTTATCCATTTTACAAAATCCTTTCTTTTATCTTATGTTTCCTTAGAACATATAATAACTTATAAAATGTTATTTGTAAACATATTTTTGTTAGTTTTGAACTGATAAATTTATAAAATAGTTGAAGTTGCATTTGTATTTGTGTTTTTTCTCCAATCATACGTACACAATCCATTTATAATCATGTTTTGTATGATTATATATATAAGTATTGTTTTCATAATATGTGTATTTTGCACTTTTTTAGTGCTAGTTTCATTTAAATTGCTGCTTTGTATATATAAAGATTGTCTTTTACCTCCAATGTACGTATTAATTTAACCTCTCTTTTGAATTTAGCTTTTATTCAATGAAGACCTTTCTTAAAGAATAATTAGTGGAATTTAATTGATATGTATATGTTCCCGTTACACTATTAGGATGATTATTAAATCTGTTATTTATTGAGTGATTTGGGGTGAGGGATTTGTTGTGTGGATTGGAATAATGTTGTGTGGCTCACTTTTAAGTTACCATATACACACTGAGGATTCCCTGTGTCGCTCGGATTATTCCTGCGTGGATTGGAGATTCCCTGCGTCGTGCAGATTTTCCCTGCGTGGCTCGGAGATTCCCTGCGTCGTTCGGATTATTCCTGCGTGGCTCGGAAATTCCCTGCGTCGTGCGAATTTTCCCTGCGTGGAGATAGCAAAAAGAGGAAGGTGCGTCCTTCCTCTTTTCATTCTATTAATTATTTGGTTGTTTGATTATTCTAATAGTGATGCCTGCTAGTAATAAGAGAATACCTATTAGAATCCAGTTGTACATGTTTGTTGCTGTATTTGGTAATTCTTGTTGTTTTGTTGGTTCTTCTTGTTTAACTGGTGTTTCTTCTTGTTCATTTGGTTCTTTAGTTGGTTGTTCATTAATTGGTTCTTCTTCTGGGTCTTTCACTTCTTCTGATGGTTGTTCTTCTTCAACCTGTTGTTCTCCATTTAATACTAGAATATCATCTGGGTGGAAGACTCCAAATACACTGAAGTGATTTGTTCTTGCTACAATGCTTCGATCGATTAATTCTCCACCAATTAATTCCCATTTTTTTGTTTCTTCATTGAAATAATATACTTTTAATTCTTCTGGATTTTCCACAGTTGTATCAATTGGGAATGCAATCTCTATTGGATCTTCAAAAATAGATATCACTTTGTCCCCTTGCTTAATCATAAATTTGTAAATAGATCCAACTGCTCGTTCTTTTGCTTTTTCCACTTGTTGCTGTTGTGGGTCTTCGAAAAGAGTCATCAAAATGTGAAGAGGCCCTCCACCTTCGAAGTTACTCGCTGGAATAGATAGTGCCGCATCCTTCTTTTTACTTTGAATAATGGCCTGTTTTCTTCGTAGTTGCTCTAATTGTTCTTCTTTTAACGATACATTCTCACTCTTGTCCGTCAAATTTGTAACAAGCACACCATTTTGATCTAATACCTCAATATCCTCTGTGTTCACCTCAACACTTTTATCCTTTACGATGACATCTGCAACTTTTTCTTTTACTAAATTAACTAGATTGATTGTATATTGTTGTTTAGTAGAATCTTGTGCTGTTACCGTAATGATGATCGATTCTGCATCTGCATCTACTTTCGTTTGTTTACCCGATTCAACCAATTGACCATTCACTTCAACTTTTGCATACTTATTCATCTTCGTTGGTGTAAATGGAATAGTTGTCACAGATGGACTGATGAACATTTTGTATTCATACTGATTTTGCTCAAATACAGGTGAAAGTGCAAGATTTTCACCTATAGTTAGATTACTTAATAGCGCATTATTCGACTTTTTCTTAATATCTACCTTTATTCTCTCACTAGTAGTCGCTGCTTTCTGTTCACCTGTTGCTTGTTCATTCGTGTTCGTTACAGTCACATAGTAATAAAAAGTTCCGACATTATTTGTTGGCACTGCATACTCACTAGAAGGAGCACCTGCTATCTTCTGTCCTGCTTCAGTTGATGAAGTAGACTTGTACCACTCGTAACTTAACTTGCCGCTATCCTCAATCGTTGCTTCTACAGATACTATTGGAGATGCGTCACCTTGAAATGCTTCATCGCTTGTAGTTTTCACTTGAACTACTGGTTTAACTGCATCGATTTTCTTTATAAATTGTGCTGTGACAGTTAAAGGACTTGTGATTGATGTGAAATCAACATCCCAACCTGTGAAAAGATAACCGTCTTTTGTTGGATCGGCTGGTACTGTTGCTTTACTTCCATGCTTCACATTTGTTGTATGCCATACTTGTCCGTCTCCGTCTAAGAATGTTACTTCATATTCGTT
>JAJUGF010000064.1 GCA_029268495.1 Gracilibacillus sp. | reverse complement strand
CTGCCGAATATTTCACTGCATTATGTACGAGCTGTGTCACAATAAAGAAAAGCCACTTCTCATCTGTTTCGACTGTAATGCCTTCTTTTTGCTCGATGATTTGTGGAAATACTTCATTTCTAATGTAAAAGCGTTTATTTTCTACATTCACTTCCCGAATGAGCTTAGATAGTACGACTGGCTTAATATGAAAATCTCCTTCAATTGTCCGAAGCCTTGCCATATACAAAACGGTGTTAAGACCATCCCGCATCCGATCTGTCTCTTCACGTATACTAGATGATTCTGGTTCATCTAATCCTTGTGCGGTCAATTCAATGACAGACAATGGTGTTTTCATTTGATGTACCCAACGATCCATAAATAAAAGGTGCTCATCCTGTTGTTCTTCTGCTCTGTGCAATTTGTCTTGATACAACTGATATTGTGTTCGTAATAATTGATCAAGTGATTCGGCAACAGGTGCTTGGTCTGTCGTTTCTAATGAGGCATCAAGTGATTGTAATGTACTTTCTAATTTCATATAAAAGTTGCGACGACTATGATAGCGATAGATTAAAAAGGCAATAAGCACTACTGTAGACAAAAAGTTAGCATAGATGATGACATTCATGCCTCTATAGCCATCGAGATAAAACAATAAAGATAGAAGCGCTAATTGACTAAGATGAAAGACGATATACCCGACATGTTCTCGCAAAAATAGTCTCATTTGGTCCCTTCTCTCCATGTAATACGCATACGATACCCCGCACCCCGTACTGTTTCCACTGCATGTTCGATCCCGATTTCTTGAAATTTCTTTCTTACCCGTGTGATGTTGACATTCAATGTATTTTCATCGACAAAGGATTGATCATCCCATAATTTTTCCAACAAATCATGTCGTCCTGCAATTCGTGGGTATCTGTCCATTAATACTTCAAGAATATCTGCTTCCTTTTTTGTTAATGTCGTTGTCTGCTTGTGACACGTCAGCTCTAATCTCTCTGGATAGAGCTCTAACCCTTGCAAACTAATAACTCTTTCCTCAAACTTTGTCGCATACTCTCCGTATGCTCTGCGCAATTGGCTACGAATCTTTGCCATTACAATATCGGGATGGAATGGCTTTGTGATAAAATCATCGCCACCATTCTCAATTGCCATCACCTGATCCATCTCGCCAGTCCGTGCAGATAAAAATATGACAGGGCAAATCGATGCTTTACGAATTTGGCGACACCAATAATACCCATCATAACTAGGTAAATTGATATCCAACAACAGAAGGTGCGGATTCTCTTGATGAAATAGCACATCAATTTGATCAAAATCAGTAGCAACAATTACTTCATACCCATATTTTTCGAGATGTGAAGCTAGATGTGCTGCGATTTTTTTGTCATCTTCTACAATCATTATTTTTTCCATAGCCACCATATCCTTCGTTTGTTTTGTTTATGTTTGTTTATATGAGTAGTATATCAAAAAGTGGGGTTGTGGTGGATTCTGGCGTGGTGATGGTTTTTCCTGCGTGGCGGGTGGGATTCCGGCGTCGCTCTGTTTTTTTCCTGCGTGGTGATGGGAATCCCGGCGTCGCTCTGTTTTTTCCTGCGTGGTGATGGGAATTCCGGCGTCGCTCGTAATATTCCTTTATGATGTTTAATTCATTTAGCTCTGGGAATAGTAATAGTGGAAATCAATTTACAATAAATCTAGGAGGTTACTTATCTTATGACACAACACACACATACTGAACTTTTGGAAACTTTACATGAGTGCGTGACGGCTTGCAATCACTGTTTTGATGCTTGCCTTGGTGAAGAGGATGTTAAAATGATGTCTGAATGTATTCGCCTAGATCGTGAATGTGCGGATATGTGTAATTATTTAGAAAATGCGATTACACGTAACTCACCATTTGTTGCGGAACTTGCTGCAGCTTGCGCAAAAATTTGTGAGGCTTGCGGGAATGAGTGTAAAAAGCATGAGCATGAACACTGTCAGCGCTGTGCGGAAGCTTGTTTGAAATGTGCAGAAGCTTGTAAAACAGTCGCTTAATATACAAAAGGATCTGAAGAGCGTATTGCTTCAGGTCCTTTTTAATTTGAAAAAAATACCTTTTTATATAATATACATCACTACACGCATAGATTAGATTGGTGTATAATGAAGTGAAACAAATAAGTCAATCGAAAGAGAGTGTTAGTATGGGTCGTAAATGGAATAATATTAAAGACAAAAAAGCAGCAAAGGACAAGAATACTAGTCGTATTTATGCTAAATTTGGTCGAGAAATTTATGTGGCAGCGAAGCAAGGAGAGCCTAACCCAGAATCAAATCAAGCATTAAAAATTGTCCTAGAACGTGCCAAGACATATAGTGTGCCTAAATCGATCATTGACCGTGCAATCGATAAAGCAAAAGGCGGCGATGAAGAGAATTTTGATGAACTACGATATGAAGGCTTCGGACCAAGCGGATCGATGCTTATTGTAGATACATTAACAAATAACGTGAATCGAACAGCAGCAGATGTACGTGCGGCATTTAATAAAAACGGCGGGAACATGGGGACTTCTGGTTCTTGTTCTTATATGTTTGACCACACAGCAGTATTCGGTATAGAAGGCATTGAAGCAGATGAAGTGATTGAACTTTTGATGGAAAAAGATGTGGATGTACGTGATGTCATTGAAGAAGATGGCACTGTGATTGTATATGCAGAACCAGATCAATACCATGCTGTTCAAGAAGCATTGAAAGAAAGAGATATTACGGAATTTACTGTAGCAGAATTGACCATGCTCCCACAAAATGAAGTAGCATTAGCAGAAGAAGACATCGAACAATTTGAAAAACTAATCGATGCACTTGAAGATTTAGAAGATGTGCAACAAGTGTATCATAATGTGGATTTAGGAGAATAAATAGGCATTACATAGCTTTACTTGGAATCCTTGTTCTAAGTGAAGCTATTTTAATAGAATAGAAAGGAGCTATCTCAAATGAAATACAACCAAACATGGGACCTTGATTCCATCTTTCCTGGTGGAACGAAATCAGAGGCATTGCAAGCAAAAATTGCAGAAGTAAAGCAACAGATTGATACATATCATGCACTACTGAAAGGTTGGCATGAAGCGACACCAACAAGTGAACAATTCATGGAGATATTGAAAGCACAAGAGACATTCACAAATGGATTGTCTCAAGCTAGTACATTTGTGAATATGTGTCATGATGCGTACATGGATGATGAACATGCGAATGTGGTAAAAGGGCAACTAATGGAGCTTTCAAGTAGTGTCCAAATATTATTTAATACATTCACAAAGAAAATCGTAGCGATTCCTGAAGAGGCGTGGCAACAATTAGTTCAGACAGCTGGATTAAAAGAAGTGACCTTTGCATTAGAAGAAATTCGCACAGATGGAAAGCGACTGCTGTCAGATGAGGAAGAAACACTTATTGCCGAATTGGACAAAGATGGCCTCAGTGCATGGAGTTCGACATATGATACAGTTGTTTCGATTATGACGATTCCATATACAGACAAAGACGGACAAACGATGGAGCTTTCGATCGGTCAAGCGATGAACCAAATGTATGATGATGCAGATCCGGATGTGAGAAAGCAACTATTTGAAAACTGGGAAATCGCTTGGAAAAAACACGCACCCATTTTTGCTGATTTATTGAACCACTTAAATGGCTATAGACTCACATTACAACGTAAACATGAGTACACCAATCATTTAGAAGAACCGCTTGAGCTAAACAGAATGAAAAAGGAAACACTTGATGCAATGTGGTCAGCTGTAAGCAAAAAGAAAAAACCTTTCCTACAATTTTTAGAGACAAAGGCTAGATTATTAGGCTTAGAAAAGTTAGGTTGGCAAGATGTAGACGCACCGCTTTCTTTCGCAAAAGAAGAATCCAAATCTATGTCATACGAGGAAGCATGTGATTTTATCATAGATAATTTCGCAACATTCGGTCCGAAATTATCTAGTTTTGCAAAAAAAGCTTTAGAAAATCGTTGGGTTGAAGCAGAAAATAGACCAAATAAGCGCCCTGGAGGCTATTGTACTAGCTTGCCTGAATGGAAAGAATCACGCATTTTTATGACCTTCACTGGGACGACTAGTGATACTAGCACATTGGCACATGAATTAGGTCATGCTTTTCATAATGATGTGATGAAAGACTTACCTACATTAAACCAACATTATGCAATGAATGTGGCAGAAACAGCAAGTACATTCGCTGAAACAATCATTGGTAACGCCACAGTGAACAATGCGACAACAGTAGATGAAAAACTCTCCCTTTTGAATACGAAATTAGAGAATGCTACAGCGATGTTTATGAACATTCATGCCCGCTTTTTATTTGAAGATGCATTTTACAAAGAGAGAGCAAAAGGCATTGTCTCTACTTCTCGTTTAAATGAATTAATGTTAGCAGCACAAAAAGAGGCATATGGCGATAATTTAGCAAGCTACCACCCACATTTCTGGTGCAGTAAGCTGCATTTCTTTATAGATGATGTCCCTTTTTACAACTTCCCTTATACATTTGGTTATTTGTTTAGTTTGGGGATTTATGCGAATTATTTAGAGAATACAGAAGGCTTTGAAGATAAGTATATCGCCTTATTAAAAGACACCGGATCAATGTGTGTGGAAGACTTAGCGCAGAAACATCTCGGTGTGGATATTACACAAGAAGCATTCTGGTTAGATGGTATAGAATTAGTTGAAAAAGATGTGAGAGCATTTCATACATTATTGACCGAACGATAAGCAGCATCCACAATGGACGCTGCTTTTTTTAATACTTATATGTCGATATGTAAAATATATATTGCATTATGACATGTATTTAGTTTATAATGTAATCAATAACAAACATAAAAGGACGTGTATGCCATGCAATTATTTAAGAAAAAACATCTGGATGAACGAGTGGAAGCAGAGAAAAATAAGATTTATCGGGAAACCTATATACTTATTGCAACAATATGTACCATTTCTATTTTGTACAAATTTATAACAAAGGGGATTTCCATCGACACCATCTATACAGAATTAATTATTACAATCGCAGCAAGCTTTTATATTGCCTTTCGCTCTACACAAAAGGGGATTTTCTCATCAGAGGTAGAATTAGAGGAGCAGCATAGTAAATCTAGCTATATTAAAAAGAATCTAGTACTCGGTATTGTGACAGGGGTCATTTTGGGGCTTGTCTTTGGTTTGAATAGTGCGATTAATTATGCCGATACAACAGGACAATCTATTTATTATTTTTTTCTGACTTTTGTTACTACTCTTCTTTTCTATGTTCCTGTGCTTGTTGTGATTCTTCTAGTAGGCTATACTGCTGCTAAGAGAAGTAGTGACAAGGCAATCGAGAGACAATTAGAGGATGACGAGTGATGAAAAATATCAAATTAAAATTGGCAAGAGTAGAGCATGATCTCTCTCAAGCAGAACTCGCAAAAAAAGTAGGTGTCACAAGACAAACTATCGGATTAATTGAACAAGGAAAATATAATCCCACATTGCAATTATGTATTGCCATTTGCAAAACATTAGATCGCACATTGGATGAACTATTTTGGGAAGATGAAACAAAGGCTTGAGAAACCCGGGTCCCCCCTTCTTCTCAAGCCTTCTCACATTCTTCCTATACCATTACCCAAAAAACTTCTGCTCACATTGTTTTACAAGTTCTATTATTTCTTTTTCCACTGCTATTTTATCTTCTTTTGCTAATTCTTTGATCAATGCCTTGATTGTTGAGGTGAATTCTTTGTAATGCGTTTTGCTCATATATTGGTCATACATTTCGAATATGTCTTCTGTGAAAATGGCCTCCCAAACAGACATGTCACATGCGTCCCAACTATCTATCTCTTTTTCCTCTAATAACTCTCGCAAATCATACAGGTTCGTGCGATACTTTTTCTCAGTTGCTGCGGATTTTCCTTTTGTTTTCTCCACATAGAAAGAAACCATATCTGCTGTATAAAATGCATCCACTGTCGTCGGAGTGAAGCCCAATCCTTCGTATATCGGAATATCACTTCTTAATATAACCGTATTGCGTTCTTTCTCAATCGGTACCTCACTAATAGAACTATAGCGTTTCTCTCCTCCTGTCACAAATGGAGACAAAGGTAATCCTAGCTCTTTACGCACAGTATTGAAGTCTGCTGTCACATCTACATCCTCAAATGCACGCATGACGTGATGATACATATTGTATTCCGAATCTTTCAAATGTATATCTACTACATCTGTCTTCCCTTCTGCCATTAGCTCTCGTAGTGATTGATTGTTGTATGCAGGGATTGGCTGATCTATCTCTTCTTGATTATTCAATTGCGTATATAACCCAAAATAGTGTGGTGTCTCTTTACTTAATCGTACAACAGACTGCTGTATACTCACATTTAATGGCGATAAAAATGTCTCTTTTTCTTCATTGACAAGTTCCATTGCATCATTTAATTTCTCTATTTTCTTCGAGAACGCATGCAGAATCTCTTCTTCATATGTCGATATTTGTAACATATTGTCGCGAATCTCTATAGTTGCATGTAAGCTCATTAATATAGCTGGTTCATCCAACATGTTATCTGTATAGATTTTCTTCGAGTTTACCCATATTAATTGTTTCTTCTCTTCATTCCACACATCAATTTCAAATAATTCATTATTGTATAAGAAATTCTCGACACGTTCTACATCATGTAACTTATATTGATGATGGTAGTGTGTCAATTCCGTTTCTTTTATATCGCCATCTTCTAACGTACTCTCTGCTGCTTGGAGAATCTCTGGATAGTAATCACGCATTACTTGCTCATGACTCAGCCCATGCTCCTCTACAAGTTTATCTACATACTTTTTGGCATGATCAATGTTTTTCGGACTCTTTATTTCCCTTACACCATTAAAGTAATACCTATCACCCATCTTCTCTAACAAACCAATTGTAGACATCCACGGAAAATAATATGGTAAATTCTCAGGGGAATTCGATACTTTGTATGTTTCTTCCGTATGCAAATCTTTAAAAAGTGTATAGTCTTCTGTGCGATCGACTGCTTCTACAAATTGGAGCTTTAATTGTGCCCATTGCTCTGCCATTTCTCTTTCTTCTTGTGTAAGGCGATTCCCTTTCTCTTTTAAGAACCAATCAATACCACGCATGCCGTTATCAAATGTATAACAAAAGGTTAGCCAAAATTGAGTAAATATTGGATACGCATTCGTTTCTAGTTGATGATTCGTTCGTTTTTTAAATTGAGTTTCTAACGGTAAGAACTTACTTGTTGGCAATTCTGTATGCAAAAACTCACTAATTTGACCTGTTAAAGCTGCCTTCTGTTGATAAAACTTCTCTTCTCTCAACCCTTTTAATTGCACAACCTTCTCTTTTTTCATACAACATTTCTTATATTTTTTACCACTACCACAAGGGCATGATTCATTTCTACCTACTGACATCGTAACACTCCATTCACACATATATTTACGTTAAAAAATAGTTTGCACCAATACCATGTATATAATCGTACCTCCAGCAATCGATAAGAACATCTGCTTTTTCCACACATGTAGTAAAACAACAACAGCTACGCCAATCAATTCTGGTATGCCATGGCTCCCTTTGAATACATGGATATCTTTCAATGAATACACAACCAAAAGCCCTATTACCGCAGCAGGCAGGACTTTCCCAAGATATTGGATGTATTTCGGTGTTGGTTTCCCTTGAGGAAAGACAAGAAATGGGAGATATCTCGTTAACATTGTACCAAGCACAACCATTGCAATCATGATGATTTGTTGGCCTATACTCATTGTCATTGTACAGAAACCCTCCCTTTCTCTAATGGCTTTCTAGCTAATGTAAGTATTCCTAAAATGGCAATCATTGCTGGAATGATAAATGTGTCCTTACCAAAAAGAAGAAGACAAACGACAGATGCAGCAATTCCAACAAGTGAGCTTACATGCCTGTCTTCTTTCATCCATTGTTCTATAAAAATCACGACAAACAATGCTGTCATGACAAATTCTAGACCTTCTGTATTAAATGTAATCAAATATCCGAAGACTCCACCAATCGTCGCACCAACGACCCAATAGATTTGGTTCAATATTGTCACGAAAAACATGACTAAGCCTTTATCTACATTTTTTGGCACATCAATAGATTGGTTAATCGCAAAGGACTCATCACAAAGCCCAAAAATCATGTACCATTTCTTCTTGCCAATACCTTTATATGTATCTAGTAAAGAAATGCCATAAAATAAATGACGTGCATTCACCATGATTGTAAGGAAAAAAGCATACACCGGATTAAATGCACCAAGCAACAAATTGGCTGTAATAAATTCCATGGATCCTGCAAACACCACCATACTAATTATAAATGGATACATTGCATGAAACCCTAATGAATGCATAAAAATCCCATATGCAATTCCTAAAAAGGTGAACCCTGCTAAAATCGGAATGGTATGGGGAAATGCAACCTTGAGTGCTTGTATCCATATGGTTCGTTTCGGTGTATCCATAGGAGTCTGTTCTTTGTCTAATGGAATAAATTCTCTCTGTTCATGCAATTTCTTTTCCTCCTACTTCCTCTATCCATTACATACTATACACTATTTTTGCTTAAGTATAGAAGTATAACATATTTTTACGTATTGACAGGCCTTTATAGTCGTGGTATATTATCTGAAAATTCATACAATAACTATTTTGTATCCTAGTGATACAGGACTCATCTCGAGAGAGGGAGGGACTGACCCTAAGAACTCTTGGCAACCGCTTTTTATTCAAAGTAAGGTGCCAATTTCAGAAGCAAGTATTTGCTAAAGATGAGAAGACACGGAAAAAAGCAACCAGCCCCTTCTCATCTTTTTTTGAGAAGGGGTTCATTATTGTATACAAATAAAGGGAGAGAACACAATGACCATTCAAACATTTAAAGCAACAGCGCAATTAAAGGAAAAATATCTAGTAGAAGCTACTGCAAGAAATCATTCTGTTTTAGTCGATGAGCCAACATCACTAGGCGGTACAGATGAAGCAATGAATCCAGTCGAATTATTGTTATCTGCATTAGGCGCATGCCAGTCGATTGTTGCACGTACCTATGCAAAGAAATTCGACATTGACCTGCGTGATTTTCAAGTGCAGCTAGAAGGCGATATTAATTTAGATGGCTTCTTTGACAAAGCAGATGTTCGGGCAGGTTATTCCGATATCCGTGTTACGTATACGATTGATACAGACGCACCTGCTGAAAAAGTAGAAGCATTCATCGCATTCCTAGAAGCACATTGCCCTGTTGGTGATACCATCGAAAATACAGTACATGTAACATCGACATTTCATATCGAGCAAAAGGCTTAGGATGAGATAGGTGTGTGAACAGAGCTACTTTTGCTCTATTCACACACTTTTCATCCTTCATAAAGAAAAACTCGCCACTAAAACAGCAGCAAGTTCTCTCATTTATCTCTCAAAATCTATTTTCATTTCTTCTTTTAAATACACAGATGCTTCTTTCGGTTTTGTCTCGGCAATCTTCACACCATTACGATAAGATGCTAGCACTTCTGCTTGCTTACGAATCGCATCATAACGATTGGTTGCATTCAAAATAATAAAGTTAGCAGGCTTGCCTTCCTCAATTCCGTAGTTGTCTTGAATATTCAATGTTACGGCACTATTCTCTGTAATAAAATCAAACGAT
>JAJUGF010000063.1 GCA_029268495.1 Gracilibacillus sp. | reverse complement strand
CGTCATGAACAAGATGTGAGAGTGTATTATTACAGAGCGGGTTCTGCTGCTAGCCAGTTATCACAGAAAGATATAGATGAGAAGTATATTGCAAATGCAAGATACCTACATGTTACAGGAATTACTCCTGCATTAAGTGAAACTTGTTATGAAACAATTATGTATGCGATATCATTAGCGAATAAACATAATGTACCTGTTGTGTTTGATCCGAATATTAGGGTGAAGCTATGGAGTTCGAAGGAAAAGGCACGTGAAGTGATAAAAACAATTGCAAAGAGAGCAGATATCGTATTGCCGGGAGTTAGTGAAGCTCAGTATATATTCGGCGACTATACCATTTCTGAGTATGCAAATTTCTTTTTAGAAAACGGTCCCTCGAAAGTTGTGTTAAAAGAGGGTAGTAAAGGTGCACATTACTTTACCAAAAATGAAAGCGGATTTGTACCTAGTTTTTCAGTTGATCGAGTGGTAGATCCTATTGGGGCAGGAGATGGGTTTGCAGCAGGTTTCTTATCAGGACTTTTGGAAGGGTTACCAATGGAAGACGCAGTTACGCGTGGAAACGCCGTTGGTGCAATGGTGACAATGGTTAATGGTGATGTGGAAGGATTACCAAGCATGGAAGAAATTCATTATTTTATGCAAAAAGACAAGGAAGATGTTAGACGATAGAAAGGAGAAATTTGTATGACCGATATATTAAATAGTATATATGATAATAAATTGGTAGCAATTATAAGAGGTGTGCCTTCTCATCAGATATTACAAGTGGCCCAAGCACTATACACAGGCGGAATACGAATAGTAGAAATAACGGTTGATACACCGAATGTGTTACAAGTGATTGAACAGGTTAGAAAAGAGTACGATGGTAAAATGATTGTCGGTGCGGGAACTGTATTAGATGCAGAAACGGCAAGGGCTGCCATTATGGCAGGTTCTCAATTCATTTTTTCACCTACAGTAAATGAAAATACGATAAAAATTGCAAAAAGATATGGTGTCATTAGTATTCCAGGGGCAATGACTCCAACAGAGATTTTAACAGCATATGAATTTGGAGGAGATATTGTGAAGGTCTTCCCGGCAACGGCGTTAGGTGCCAATTATTTAAAAGACGTCAAAGGGCCGCTACCTCAAATTCCGTTAATGCCAACTGGAGGAGTACAGCTTGACAATATGTCTGACTATTTCGAAGTAGGAGCAGTTGCTGTAGGATTAGGAAGTGCTTTAGTGAAAAAGCTTCCGAACTATGGAGAGAAAGAGTTAAGTGAACTAACAGAAAGAACCAAATTATTCGTCAACCAAATATAGAACAGGAGTGCATCACATGATAAAAGATTGGGAGAATGTATCTGTATTACATCGTAACCGTCAACCAGCTAGAGCACACTATATTCCTTATACTAATCTCAGTACTGCATGGACAGGACAAAGGCATAATTCTGAATATGTTACATTGCTAAATGGTAAATGGAAATTTGCCTATTTTCAGACACCAGAAGAAGCTTCCTTTCATATGGAGAAGATGGAACATATAGAATGGGATGAATTATATGTTCCTTCAAATTGGCAAACACAAGGATATGGAAAGCCGCATTATACCAATAAACAATATCCATTCCCCATCGATCCACCTAGGGTTCCGACTGAAAACCCTACTGGCGTATATCAGAGGGAATTTAAGATTGATTCTACCTGGGACAAAAAGAATATTTTTCTACGTTTTGAAGGGGTCGATAGTGCTTTTCACCTTTGGGTTAATAATAAGGAGGTTGGCTATAGTCAAGGCAGTCGAATTCCAGCTGAATTTGATATTACGAACGTCGCAAAAGTTGGGGTAAATACAATTGTAGTAAAAGTATATCAGTGGTCTGATGCGAGCTATATTGAAGATCAGGATATGTGGTGGTTAAGTGGTATTTTCCGTGATGTATATGTAATGGCACGACCACAAGTATATATGCAAGATGTCTTCGTTAAAACAGACTTGGATAGTGCATATCAGAATGCAGTATTGTCTATCGAATCAACACTTAATCAGGCCTCAGTGGCAGGTTACCACATCGAATATCAATTGTATAACGCAAATAACGAACTTGTGATGCAAGAAGAGAGGATAATTAGCACAAAAGAGATAACACACTCATGTTCCATTACCAATCCTGTTAAATGGAGTGCAGAGAATCCATATTTGTATCAGCTATTTTTATCCGTAAAAAAAGATGGGAAAACAATGGAGGTCATACCAATTAAGGTAGGGTTTCGTTCCATTGAATTGAAGGATGGCTTACTTTTGGTGAATGGAAAAGCAATTAAATTAAAAGGGGTGAATCGGCATGATCACCACCCCGATTATGGGAAGGCTGTTCCAATTGACTGGATGATAGAAGATGTAAAAATGATGAAACAGCATAACATCAATGCAGTACGAACAGCGCATTATCCAAATGATCCTGCATTCTATAAATTATGTGATGAGTACGGCTTGTATGTAATCGATGAAGCGGATCTAGAATGCCATGGCTTTGAATACATTGGAAAGCCGCATGAAATAAGTGAGGATAGCGAGTGGCAAGAAGCGTATCTTGACCGCATGATTCGTATGGTTGAACGTGACAAAAATCATCCTTGTATTATTATGTGGTCATTAGGAAATGAATCTGGATATGGAAAGAATCATGATGCAATGTATCAGTGGACAAAGAAACGTGATCCATCCCGACTTGTTCATTATGAAGGGGAATGCCGTACAATAATGAATGCGAGTGATAAGAACCCTAATGAAGATCCTGTCTCCTCAGATGTGTTTACGACAATGTATACAGATATCGATATACTGGAACGATTAGGGAAAAAAGAAAACTTAAAAACACCGCATATTGTATGTGAATATGCCCACGCAATGGGAAATAGTCCTGGCGCATTGAAGGAATACTGGGAGACCTTTTATCGTTATCCAAGACTTCAAGGTGGTTTTGTTTGGGAATGGATGGATCATGGTATTCGCAAAACAACCGAATCAGGGGAAGAGTACTTCGCATATGGCGGCGATTTCGGTGACGAGCCTAACGATTCCAACTTTGTGATGGATGGATTAGTCATGTCTGATCATACCCCATCCCCAGCTCTGTTAGAGTATAAAAAGGTATTAGAGCCTGTTATCGTAGAACGTGTAGAATGGGATAAGCAGACTGTCTATGTGACAAATCGATATGACTTTATCTCACTTAATCATTTACAATTAGTGTGGACAGTCGAAGTCGATGGAAGAATTCTAGACAGTAACGTTGTGTGCTTAGAAGGAACCCAACCATGGGAAACGAAAGCAGTGAAGTTAGATTATACGCTTCCTTATCAAATATCGGCAAATACCGATTATTATGTAAATATACAATTTGTTTTAGCAAGAGACACGATATGGGCAAAAAAAGGCTATGAATTAGCATGGGCGCAATATCAAATTCCAACAAAAGCCACATTACCACCATTACCAAGACTACAATGTCCCACGCTTAAAGTGAAGGAGCAAAATAGTTGTTTACAAGTCATAGGAGAAGATTTTACCATTTCCTTTAATAAAATCAGCGGTCAGTTGAGTGAATGGGTGTATCGTGGGGAAAAGATTCTTACGCAATCACCACAGTTAAATTTTTGGCGTGCTTTGATTGATAATGATATGTATGAGACGAATCAATGGAAACCTGTTAGTAATAAAAAGTATTGGGAACAATATGGTCTCCACTTGTTGCAACATCGACTTGAGCGTATTGAATATGAAATGGATCTAGATAACAAAAAGGTGAAAGTGGATACAAAACTAAGAGTAGCACCACCAAAATTAGCGTGGTCCATTGACACGAGCTATAGTTATGAAATATATGCTAGTGGTGATGTGAAAGTGACTGTTAGTGGAGAACTAAATGGAGATACACCAGCATATTTCCCTAGAATCGGTTTACAAATGAAAATGCCACAAGTGTTTGACATTGTCAAATGGTATGGTAGGGGACCTGGAGAAGCGTATGTAGATAGTAAAGAAGCAAATCGATTTGGTATATGGCATCGAAATGTCGATCAATTATTTACAAATTACGCTGTCCCACAGGAAAATGGTAATCGACACCAAACAAAATGGATGTCGTTATCAGAAGAAAAGGGACAAGGGTTACTTATTATAGGTGCATCAGAGTTTGATTTTAGTGTCCAAAAGTATGATAGGAAGAACATAGACGAGGCAAGACACACACATGAATTGAAGAAACAAGATAGTTTAACAGTACATGTGGATTATAAGCAACATGGATTAGGATCAGCAAGTTGTGGGCCAGACGTTTTGAAGAAATATCAACTGAACGCAGAAGATTTCATTTTTTCCATTCGTATGATTCCTTTTTCTGTTAGTGAAGACCCGACTTATTTAGCCAAGACAATTTTAACAAATTAATCTAATAATATAAAAAAGCTCTATTGAAGGAAAATAAATTCCTTAATAGAGCTATTTCTTTGATTACTCTTAACTACATCTTATCCTTTTACAGAACCCATCATACCAGCGACAAAGTATCTCTGCATTAAGAAGAATACGAGTGCAGTTGGCAATGTTGCGACAACAATCGCTGTCATGATTACACCATAATCAGGCGTGTAACCAGCACCTAAATTAGAAATCAATAATGGTATTGTTTGTTTTTCAGGTGATTGCAATACAACTAATGGCCATAAGTAATTGTTCCAACTGTTCATAAAAGCGATAATCGATGCTGCTGCATATGTTGTTTTCATTGTAGGCATATAGATACGGAAAAAGATGCCCCATTCACTTAATCCATCGATTCGCCCAGCTTCTACCAATTCTCTAGCAAACATTTTTGTATTTTGTCTAAAGAAGAAGATGAAGAAAGCCGTGATAATGGTTGGTAAAAAGGCAGCTGCTAATGTGTCCAATCCAATGAACGGAGCATCAGCCGAAATACGACCAAACAAACGATATAAAGGAATCATGATTGCTGCAAATGGAATCATCATTGACAGAATCAGAATGCTGAATATCATATCTTTTCCTTTGGATCGATAAATCTCGAATCCATAGCCTGCTAGCGAACCAATTAATAATGTTAATATTGTGGTTATAATCGCGATAATAAAGGAGTTCCATAAAGCAATACCAATCTGAGTCTGCTCTATTAGTTTGTTTATATTTTCTATCAAGTGCCCACCAGGAAGTAAACGGCCTGCGGTGACATCTACGGACTTATTTGTCATACTGATTAACATCCACAAGAATGGAAAGATAGATACTAAGGATGCAATACTTAAAAATATATAGGTAAATACTCGCTTTATCTTTTTCATTCTTTATCACCTGCCACTTTAAACTGAATAAAGGATAGAATTACAACAAGAATCAAAATCACATAGGATACCGTTGCCGCATATCCAAAGTCTGGTGTATATTCAAAAGATAAATTGTAAATATACATAGATATGGTCATTGTTGAGTTACCAGGACCACCACTTGTAATATTCATTACTTCATCAAATAATTGTAGTGTACCTATCGTGGATACAATAGAAGTAAATAATATGATTGGCTTCAGTAACGGTATAGTAATAAAGAAAAATTGTTGGAATGCACTAGCCCCATCAATTCGTGCTGCTTCATACATCGATCTATCTACATTTTGTAATGCAGATAAGTAAAAAATCATGTTATAACCTGTCCATCTCCATGTTATTGCGATAATAATCGTAACCTTCGCCCAAAATGGATCTGAAAGCCAAGCGATAGGAGAAGATATCAGATTAAGATTAATTAGAAAATCATTCACTAAACCGTTGTTACCAAATAAATATTTAAAAATTACTGCATATGCTACAAGGGAAGTAACTGCAGGTAAGAAAATAGCAGTACGAAAAAACCCTTTGAATTTTAATGTAGGATCATTTAATAATACGGAAAAAATTAAAGCTAATACAATCATCACTGGTACTTGGATTAATAAGTATAATACTGTATTAGTTAATGCCGTAATGAAAGTAGGATCATTAAATAACCTTACATAGTTGTCGAATCCAACATAGTCTAAGTTTGCACCCATTCCAGATTGTAATGATAGCAAAAATGCCTGAATCATCGGGTAGAAGTAAAATAATGAAATACCAATAATAGATAACAGGATGAATAACCATCCAATATAATTTCTTTTTAAACGTTGAAGTATTGGTTTTTTTTGATTAGAAGTTGTGTTTATCGATTGACTCATAGCGATCCCCCTTATTCATTGAACATGATGGTAAGAAAGCCCTTAAGAAAAGCGATTCCTGAGGTATCTCTTAAGGACTTTCTATCAATTATTTAAATTGGTTTTCAGCTTGAGCTTGTGCATCAGCTAACATATCTTCTAAGCTCTTGCCATCTAGGTATTGTTGAATTTCAGCAGATAAAATATCTTCAATACCATATGTGTTCATACCATAATCAACTTGTGGAATTTCTTCCATCCATTGAGAGATTTCATAGATTACTTTTTGACCGCCAAAGTATTCATTTTCGTACTGGTATGCATCACCTTCTGATGCTGGTTTATACGTACCAATAGCGCCTACTTCTGTTAATAATTCTTGATAGAATTCAGAATTTGATCCAAAAGTTTTTCCAAGGAATTCAGCTGCTGCTTCTTTCCCATCAATATTAAGTACGTACCAAGAGCTACCACCTTGGTTTGAAGCATTTGCTGCACCTTCCATATCTAAGCGAGGTGTTGGAGCGACTTTCCAAAGACCAGACTGAGATGCTTCTGCTTCAATACTTGGTGCAATCCAGTTACCTGCTGGAACGGATGCAACATCACCACTATTAAAAGCAGCTAAATATTGACTCCAGTCAGAAACTAAATGTACTAAATCATTTGACATTAATTCTTTGTAATGTTGAAGAGCTAATTTTAAAGGTTCATTGTCTACTAAATTAATTTTCCCATCTTCAGTTGTATACCAAGTTCCTGTTGTTTGCATCATGACACGTAAAATACCTAAGTCGTTCGGATCAAGTGCAAGCATTGGATGACCTGTTTTTTCTTTGACATCTTTTGCAATGTCAACGAATTGAGCCCATGTAATGTTAACTAAATCATCATGAGTATAACCTGCTTCTTCTAAGTAATCTGTACGATAGAAGAAACCAGTTGCACCTGTATCAAATGGAAGTCCATATTGTTTCCCATCTAAACTAGTTGGAGCAATTTTGTATTCTGCAAAATCCTCTGTATTAAAATAGTCTCCAATTGGATAAAAAGCGTCTGGATAGGATTGGAGAAAGCTTTGTGCACGTTGATCTTCAATTAATACAATATTAGGCATTCCTTTCATTGTTCCAGAACTTAAGCCAGTATTTAATTTCTGAACAATATCATCTTGTGCATTTTCTACAATTTCCATATTAAAATCTTCATTTTCATAATATTCATTCGCAAGGTTTAATGCTGCAATATTAAAGTTTTGGTCCCAAGCCCAAGCAATGATATCTGTTGTTTCTCCGCCTGAAGCATCTTCACCACCATCACTATCTGCGTTTTCTCCATCTGTGTCGTCGCCACAAGCAACTAAGATAGCGGCTGTAAATAGTGCTACTAGTAATAACCATAATTTCTTTGATAAAGATTGTTTCATCGGTAAAAACCCCCTAATTGATTTATACTAGTGATGTAAACGTTTCCATCACTGTAATCAAATTGTAACAAATTTGTTTTTAGCCTACTTGTATGATTTTTAGCAAAAAATAAAATTATTTTTAGAATATAATATTATCCTAAAGTGTAGTTGTAATATTTTTAGATTTAGAAAAATTTTTAGATGATTAGATTTCTATAAAAAATAAACTCACCAGCGTATTAAGTCGCTGGTGATAGAGATAGTTAGTTTTTGGCGGGGAGTGTAATGACAACATTTGTCCCTTTTCCGGGTTCACTTGTGATTGTCACTCCATATGATTTTCCATAAAGTAATTGAATTCGTTCGTGAACATTTTTAACACCGATACCGCTAAAGAGTTGTCTTTTCCCTTTAGATTTTACAATATTATTTTCTAATCTATTTGGCACCATGCCATCTCCGTTATCAATAATCTCACAAATGAGCTTATCTTGCTTTTGTGCAATAAGTATTTGAATATAACCAGTTTTTTTCTTTGTAAATGCATGAAAAAAGGCATTCTCAATAAATGGTTGGAGGACAAGCTTTGGAATAGTGAGTGATAAACAGTCTGGTGCGATTAAATAATTTACTCTAATGCGATCACCATATCGTGCCTGATTAATCTGCACATAATTCTTTAAATTTTCCAATTCTTGTTCTACTGTTATTGTTTCATCAATATTACTTAGTGAATTTTGGATAAGAGCAATAAATGAATCAATTGTATTAGAAGCCGTTTCCTTTTTTTCTTGTTTAATCATAAATTTGATAGAAGCAAGTGTATTATATATAAAATGTGGATTAATTTGGTGTTGTAGTGCTTCTAATTCTGCCTTTCTTTGCTTTTCTTGTGTGTTCATTAGAATTTGTACATAATCTTGTAGTTCATTTAACATATAATTAAATGCTTTTGCGATTTTTCTTGTTTCATAACCTCCTGTTTCCTTTAATGGTTTCGTGAACTGATATCGAGCCATATCAGATATTTGATGAACAAGTGTACTAATGCTTACAGTCATTCTTCTTAAAATTAAAAATGTAAGAAGAACAGAGATTCCTACTATCGCAATACTAATAAAGATGATTTCATTTGCATCCACAAGGTTATTCGATACGACTTTTTGATCAATCAAATTAATGAGATAAATATCTAGGCTAGGTATATATTGCGAGAGTAAAGTGAACTGTTGTCCAAAAACTTCTGCATTACGGTATTCTAATTCTTTTCCTTCAAAACTTTGCGCGTAGTCCAATAATTCCGGCGAAGATTCTCCGATTAAGTTTTGTTGGTTACTTGAAATAATGTCCCCTTTTGGAGTGAGTAGTAACACATTATTTCCTTCACTCGTATAGCTTTCATAAAAATCCCGCAAGTCTTTTTCCGTTAATGAAAAGAATAGATAACCATAAATGTACCCATTTTGAAGTGTCAGAGCTTTAGAAATAATAATCATTGGTACATGATTCGTAACTTCAGAATCTTCAAATTGATAAATCATTTGGTCAGGATTATTTTCCATCCGTGTAATAATTTCATGATTCACTAATTGATCTGCTTGTACAGGCCATTTAATATAATTCATGTTGAAAATATCATTTTGTTTGTTCATGATAATCATATTGGCATCATTAGGATCCACTTCTGCATAGATTCGATTCATTTCATATTTCATATCATAGTAAAGTGAATATTTATCAATAGCAGTCTGGTGATTTTCTAAAAGGGCTTGTTTAATTGTACCGTTCGTATCTACTTCAAGTGATGCGGATACAGTAGATTCAGTGAATTCATCAAATTGTTCTGTTATTTGGTCCATTATTTTGGAATTCGTGATGCTAAACGTATCAATAAATAAATTGCTAGACATACGTATACTACTATACGTGATTAATAAGGATACCATGATAATACTAATAACCATAACTACAAAAATTTTGAAAAATAGAGTGTTTCTCTTGATGATTCGTAAAATGCTATCCATGGTCTAGTCCTCAATTCATCTGTTTATTCATTTTTCGATATTGGCTAGGTGACTGTTTAATAATCCGTTTAAAAACTTTAGTAAAATAACTTGGATTGGAATAGCCCACTTCTTCACTAATCGCTGAAATCGACAAGT
>JAJUGF010000062.1 GCA_029268495.1 Gracilibacillus sp. | reverse complement strand
TCATCCCATTCGATTCTACGCCACGCAACTTAGCTTTTTTAATTTTAAAATTACCTGGAAGAACTGCACCCGGTTTCGCCACTGCTACTTTTTGACCTTTTGCAATGTTTGGTGCACCACATATAATTTGAAGTGTTTCTTGCCCTACATTTACTTGACATAGATTTAACTTGTCCGCATTTGGGTGTTTCTCGCAACTTTCCACATATCCTACTACTACGTTCGTAGCTTGTGCGGCAAATTGTTCTATTCCTTCTACTTCAATACCAGATTTAGTAATTCGTTCAGCTAATTCTTCTGGTGTTAATGTATCTATATCTACGTAATTTTTTAACCAATTTAAAGAAACTAACATCATTTATTCCTCCTTATGCTTGATGATATTGTTTTAAGAATCGAACATCATTTGTATAGAAATGGCGAATATCATCCACACCATATTTCAACATTGCAATACGCTCTGGCCCCATACCGAATGCAAAGCCACTGTATACTTTTGGATCAAAACCAGCCATTTCTAATACACGCGGATGTACCATACCAGCACCAAGAATTTCAATCCAACCTGTGCGTTTACATACATTACAACCCTCTCCATGACAAACTTTACATGAGATATCCATTTCTACTGATGGCTCTGTAAAAGGGAAGAAACTTGGGCGTAATCGTATTTCTCTGTCTTCACCAAACATATGCTTAGCAAAACGATCCAGTACACCCTTCAAATCACTCATTCGAACATTTTTGTCTACATATAATCCTTCAATTTGTGTGAATTGATGGGAATGTGTCGCATCATCTGTATCACGTCTAAATACTTTACCAGGACAAATCATTTTAACTGGTTGCTTTTTTTCCATTCCGTTCATTGTACGTGCTTGTACTGGTGATGTATGTGTACGTAACAGTAAATCTTCTGTAATATAGAAAGAATCTTGCATATCTCTTGCCGGATGTCCTTTTGGTAAATTCAATGCTTCGAAATTGTAATAGTCTGTTTCTACTTCTGGACCTTCTCGAACTTCAAATCCTAAACCGATAAACAAATCTTCAATCTCTTCAACAATTTTTGTTAATAAATGAGGCCCACCAACATTTACTGGACGCCCAGGCAATGTCACATCAATTTGTTCATTTTCTAATTGTTTTTCTAATTGTGCAGCCTCAATTGTGGCTTTCTTTGAATCAATCGCTTCTGAAATATTCCCACGTACTTTGTTCGCTAACTCACCAATTATCGGACGTTCTTCAGGAGACAATTTCCCCATTCCCCTTAACACTTCTGTAATCGGACCTTTTTTACCTAAATAAGCTACACGTACATCTTGTAACTCTTGTAGAGACTGTGCTATTTCTACTTTTGTCAATGCTTCTTGTTCTAGAACTTGTAATTGTTCTTTCATTCCATTAACCTCCTTATTCATTTATCCCATTATCATTTTCTGTGACAATCGATTTACATTAAAGTACAACAAAAAAAGCCCCATCCCTAATAAGGGACGAGACTTGACGTTTCGCGGTACCACCCTTGTTGATATATGAATCTATATCCACTCGTGTCATTGATAACGGATGTTTTATCCGGCACACCTTTACTCTAATCGAGGTCTAAGTGTCAGCTCCAGAGTGAAATGCAATAAGCATCATTTGAAACACTTCCAGTCTATGGTGCTTCATCCCTTTAAAAATGATGTGAATCTTATTACTAGCTCCTTCAAAGCTTTTATATTAGTTTTACTTCATATAGTATAATGAATCAAAAGCGTTGTTGCAAGTCCAATCTAAAAATGTTTACAATTTTACTACATGATACATTAATACTGCTGCAGCTATACTCACATTTAATGATTCTGCTTGACCATATATAGGAATCGTAACAATTTCATCTGCTTCTTTCATTAATGATGGATGCACACCTGCACCCTCATTTCCTACGATTATCGCCATTTTTTCCGTAATAGGCATTTCATACATATTTGTCGCATTTTCTAGTCCTGTTGCCCAAACAGTGACTCCATTCTCTTTAAGTTTTGCAATTTCTTCTAACAAATCTGCTTGGTATATGGATAAATGAAAAATAGAACCTTGCGTTGCTCTGATGACTTTATCATTAAACACATCTACAGATCCTTTTCCTAATACAACTGTATCAAACCCCGCCGCATCAGCTGTGCGAATCATTGTACCAACATTTCCTGGATCTTGTACACTATCTAAAAGCAATATTCGATTGTTAGGAGAACCTTGCTTCAATTTCTTCTCAACTACCGCTACAACACCTTGAGGGGATTTTGTATCAGTTATCTTTTGTAACACATTCTCAGTTACTTCGACACATTTGTACTGTGCCAAATAATCAATAGTAGCGTTTGGCGTATGTATAATTTCTACAATATTACAATCACTTTTATGTGCTTCCTCAATCAAGTGAAAGCCTTCTACTAGAAACAGTCCTAGTTGGTCTCTTCCTTTCTTTTGTTTTAATTTTGTCCATTCTTTTACTTTTTCATTTTTTACTGAAGTAATCATGCTATTCATCCTTGTTTTTTTGATAAATTAATCATACATATTTTCTTATAGGTTGGTCAAACTAAAACGACAAAATACTAGTGAGGTGTTTAAAAATGGATTTAAATTTACGAAAAGCAATTAAGTCAAATATTCACGGAAATACAGCAGATGATTTAGAAGCAACCATCGTAGATGCGATTAAAAGTGGAGAAGAAAAAATGTTACCTGGATTAGGTGTATTATTTGAATTATATTGGGAAACTGCATCCACAGAAGTTAAAGAGGAAGTTTTGCAAGCATTAGAAAAAGCGGTACAGTAATAGCCTGATAATATGTTCATCCTGGGGTTCTATTAACAATGTTCAAAACTTATGCTAAGCAAATCTGAATATGAAAAAAGCCGATTTTTTCTTCGCTACGGAATCATCGGCTTTCATTCGTTAATAAAGCGAATAATGTGAATTTAATTAAACCATTTTTTCTTGTTATAAGTATCTTCCACAAGAAATTTCACCTATACTATACACATCCGCTCATCACATTTACGGATGTGTTTTTCATTATCAAATTATACTGTAAACGACTTATTTTTTATATGTTTTTATGACTATTTCGCATTGTAAAAATAGTCAAATGGATGTATAGTAAAGATATAGTATTGAATAGGTGCTACTAGGAGGACAATCTAGTGAATATATCTTATATCCAATATGCCATGCAGGCACAAATGATGGCAAATCTTACAAATTCATCGTCAACTAATCAGGTAATGACAAATGATTTTGATACATTATTACAATCACTTATCTCTCAAACAGAATTAGCACAGAACGGTAATACTCAACAGGCCCCTTCTATTCGAGAATTACTTCAATCTACATCGAATGTCACACTTCCGGTAGCTAGTGGTGATGCGTATGTAAGTAACTCTTCTATAGATAGCTTGATTGAGGAAGCCGGATCTACATACAATGTCGATACAAAATTAATACATTCCGTAATTCAGGCTGAATCAGGGTATAATCAAAATGCAGTGAGTCAAGCAGGTGCACAAGGATTCATGCAACTAATGCCTACAACTGCTCAAAGTCTTGGTGTAACAGATGCATTTGACGCACGTCAGAATATATTTGCTGGTACAAAATACTTAAGCCAAATGTTAACTAAATATAATGGAAACAAACAATTAGCATTAGCAGCATATAACGCAGGTCCTGGTAATGTGGATAAACACAACGGGGTTCCTCCATTTAATGAAACACAAAATTATGTAAAAAAAGTATTAGGAAATTATTTCGCTTAAAATTAAATATAGCAAAAGCCGAACCCTCTCATTGAAGTAGTTCGGCTTTTCTTTCCTTGTGTGTAACATGTGGTATTCTTAATCAAACGTAATATTTTTGACTGTATCTGAATCTAAATTTTTGATTACTTCAACTAACAATCGAACAGCATTTTCGAAATCATCTTGATGCAAGATTGCTGCATGTGTATGAATATAACGAGTTGCTACAGTAATAGACAATGCAGGCACACCATTTGCTGTAACGTGAATAGAGCCAGAATCCGTTCCTCCACCAGCCATTGTGGCGTACTGATAAGGAATTTGATGTTGATCTGCTGTTTTTACTACAAAATCTCTTAGTCCTTTATGTGACACCATTGAGGCATCGTATAAAATAATTTGAGGTCCTTCACCAATTTTGCTATCTGCTTCTTTTGCTGATATACCAGGTGTATCCCCAGCAATACCAACATCTACAGCAAAACCGATATCTGGCTTAATTGTATGTGTCGCTGTTTTCGCACCGCGTAAGCCTACTTCTTCTTGTATTGTTGCAACACCATACACGATATTAGGATGTTGTTCATCTTTAAGACGTTTCAATACTTCAATTGCTATTGCACAGCCAATACGATTATCCCATGCTTTAGCAAGTAATAATTTTTCATTCTTCATTTGCGTAAATTCGAAATATGGTACGATGGAATCACCAGGTAATACACCAAATTCCATTGCTTCTTCTTTACTTGTTGCACCAATATCAATAAACATATCTTTAATCTCTACAGGCTTCTTTCGTGCCTCTGGTGAAAGGATATGTGGTGGTTTGGAGCCGATAATACCTGTCACATCCCCATTCTTAGTCATAATCGTCACACGTTGCGCAAGCATTACTTGACTCCACCAACCACCAACTGTTTGAAAATAAACAAAGCCTTTATCATCAATTCGTGTCACCATAAATCCTACTTCATCTAAATGTCCTGCAATCATAATCTTTGGTCCATTTTCTTGGCCGATTTTTTCAGCAATTAAACTACCTAGATGATCTGTATACACTCGATTGGCATATGGAGAAATCCACTTTTTCATCACATCACGTGGTTCCTTCTCGTCTCCAGGAATTCCCCTTGCATCTGTTAATTCCTTTAACATTGTTAACATCTCGTTCATTTGAATACCTCCATCTTTAATAACCTGAGTTTTGTCGTTCAAAATTAATCTTATTCTTCTCCATATAGGCATTTTTTATATCATTTGAAGTAAAACCTAATTGAAGTCCTAATTGTAGATATGTATCAAATAAATTATAAAACACACTTGATGTACGTTTATTGCTCAATATCTGAATGGCTTCATAAATATGTAAAAAGGATGTTGTTAACTCTTCTTCTTTCTTTTCTATCTCTTTTGGCTGATATGTATCAATACCTAGCGCGAGCCCAAGTGATAAGATAAAGTGTATGCCATCTACATATTCTTCTGCAATGACAGACTTTTCACTTGGTGGCTTCAAACTCCAATATTTAAAACAACGCGTTTCATTTGCAAGTTCTCCAACTTCTACTAATAATGCCAATAGTTTCTTGTCAAAAATCTCTTCATTCTTTACGTCATGTTGTTTTAAAATGTATTGATCAAGCTCATACTGCATAGTAAATAATGTATTCCAGTTCATAGTCCACCTCTTTCCAGTCCTTCTTTCATTATTATAACATGTTTTTTTTATTTTTTTGAAACCTTTGCTCTTGCTCATTCGTATACGATGTATATAATAGACTTGGCATATGTTGTTGAAGGAGTGAACCTACTATGATTATTATTCTATTCAGATTACTTGTTCTTATTGCGATTGTGATACTTATTTATACTGCATTTAAATATTTAGTGAACCCAAAACGCAAACTTGAAGTAGCTCAAGACAAAAAAGAGTTTTATTTCTTGGATTATAACGATAACATTAAAAAGAACTTTTTCATTACGTACAAAGGCTTTTTGTTTGAAGGAGAAAAATATCTAGGTACAACAGAAGATTCTTTTGAAGTCATCACCATTATTATGCATACACATCAACCAGAGCGATTAAAAGGATTTGAACGAAAGGATTTATATTTCTTAGAAGAAGAAATTCTTATTCGTTATCCACATGCCACGATCGAATGGAAACATCCCGTTGATAAATTACGAATTCATTAATAGGAGTATTTGTTAACCATTTAGAAATACAAAAGCACCGTTCCATCTTAGGAAGGTGCTTTTGTTATGAAGAAAAAAATATATTCCATTTAATAATAATCTGCTTTTTTCTAGTTATATAAATCAGGAGTAACATCACTAAACAAACTGGTATCATGATATAAATTGACACATCTTTAATCGATTGGCCAAATGCAGTATAAAAAAATGACAAAGGTGTTACTGTAATAAACGTTGTCTTCAAATAGGAAGAAAAACTCTCCTTTGACATCTCATATAAACAATAAGATAACAAGTGAAAATGCATAAATGGCAATAATCGAAGCAAACATATTTGTGTGAGTGTCAGTTCCTTATGTTTACCGAACATTTTCTCTTCTACTTTTTTACACTTTGACGTTAGTTTTGGTACAATTTGCATGATACCATAGAAAATAATACTTGATAATGTTAAACCAATCACAGAATAAACTGTGCCTGCTACTGTTCCAAATAGGATACCTCCTGTTACACACAATAAGAGCACAGGGAAAAAGAAAAAAGGCCTTATTAAATGAATAATAATAAATCCTATTGGTGCAATGAACATATAATTATCGATTAATCGGAATTCTTGTAGCCACTCTACATTCCCCATCATAGTTAATCACTCCTCTGCATTAGGAGTATATGACAGTGTACGAGCTGTTATGACAATATGATGTAATAATAGATAAGAAGACTACAATGTACAATACTTAAGAAAGGTAACCCAAACACAAAAATAGTATGTTTCGTTTTATGTCTAAACATATACATGCCTAGAGTACACCCTAATGCACCACCTATAACAGCCACAAGCCAAATTCTCTGTTCAGGAATACGCCATTGTTGTTTTCTTGCCTTTCTTTTGTCGACACTCATCACAAAAAATCCAATCACATTCATACAAAGTAAATAAATCCACATAAATATACATCCTAACTAGTAAAAAAGGATTGTCTCATCTATTAATGAAACAATCCTTTGATTAATAATTATTTTAAAGCAGATTTTGCTTGTTCTGCTAATTGTGCAAATGCTTTTTCGTCACTTATAGCTAACTCTGCTAACATTTTACGGTTAACTTCGATACCAGCTAATTTTAAGCCATGCATGAAACGGCTATAAGAAAGACCATTTACACGTGCTGCAGCGTTAATACGTGCGATCCATAATTTACGGAAATCACGTTTTTTCTGACGACGGTCACGATAAGCATATTGACCTGATTTAATAACTTGTTGTTTCGCTACTTTAAATAGTGAGTGTTTTGCACCATAGTAACCTTTAGCTAACTTTAATATACGTTTACGACGTTTACGTGTAACTGTTCCACCTTTAACACGTGGCATAATAATTCCCTCCTAGTATATATCAACGAATCTAAGTTTGTATTTGTAGTTGTATGATTGCTTATTTAGGCAACATTTGTTTGATACGGCTGTAATCGCCTGCAGATACTACTGCTGATTTACGCAATTTACGTTTTTGTTTTTGAGATTTGTTTGCAAACAAGTGACTTGTATATGCATGGGAACGTTTTACCTTCCCAGAACCTGTTTTTTTGAAACGTTTTGCAGTACCTCTATGTGACTTCATCTTTGGCATAATAGTTCCTCCTTGTAAAGCTGTGTATAGTTCGTATTATTTCTTATCCGTGATAGGAGCAAGCATTAAGAACATACTACGACCTTCCATTTTTGCTTTTTGTTCAACAGTGGAAAGATCTTTACATTCCTCAGCCATTCTCTCTAACACTTTTTGACCTAACTCTTTATGGGTAATCGCACGTCCACGGAAACGAATAGAGACTTTAACTTTATCGCCTTTTTCCAAGAACTTACGTGCGTTACGAAGCTTTGTGTTGAAATCATGTTCTTCAATTCCAGGGCTTAAACGTACTTCTTTTACGTTAATAATTTTTTGCTTCTTACGTGCTTCTTTATCTTTCTTTTGTTGCTCAAAACGGAACTTACCATAGTCCATGATACGACATACTGGTGGTTTCGCATTTGGTGCAACTAATACAAGATCAAGATTACGTGTTTGGGCAATTTCTAAAGCTTCTTGACGAGATTTAACTCCTAATTGATCCCCATTTGAATCAATGAGACGAACCTCACGTGCTCGAATATTCTCATTGACATTCATATCTTTGCTAATAATCAGCCACCTCCGAATTTTTATAAAAGCGTAATGAAACATGATCCATTTTGAATAGACAAGTTTAATTTTTTCCATTAAAAAAGTGTCGGTACACATACTGCACCCACACATCATCCATTTCATTACAATTAAGTCGGATAACTATACCTGTCAACTACATCATGTGTCAATCAGGTGAGAAGCGGGTGCTTCTACTTGTCTTTTGAGATCATATTTAATTCACTCCTAATATCTTAACATAGGCATGTAACAATGTCAACTTGCATTTAGAATTTTTGACTATGGCTAGGACACAACTATTGTTTCATATTGAGAAAATTATACACACAACAAAATGATTTGTGTGCATATAACCCACGGAAAGGGAAACAGACAAGGCGTAGCGGTTGCAAAGCATATACAAAGAGCTTCAGATAACCAATAAGAGTTATCTGAAGCTCATCTTACTCCACTATCTTGCTGGATGAAAATCTTTGATTGGTTCCAAAGTATGTTCGATTTCTTGAATCAATGCTTCTGATAACTTGAAATCAACTGCTTTCACATTCTCTTCTATTTGACTTGGTTTACTTGCACCAATAATCGCTGATGCGACATTTTCTTGTCTTAGAATCCAAGCTAAAGCTAATTGAGATAATTTCATATCATGATCACTTGCCAATTGATTCAATTTCGAAATGACATGTAAAACGCGTTCATCAAAATAACTATTAATTACCATGTTTGTTTCATTATTAGCTGCTCGACTATCCTTAGGTATACTTTCATTTGGTTTATACTTTCCTGTTAGTACCCCTTGAGCTAATGGTGAAAATACAATCTGACTTATTCCATTTCGAGCGGAGACAGGAATGACTTCTGTTTCAATATATCGTTCAATCATATTGTAAATCGGTTGATTGGATATAAGCGGATGTAACTTCCATTCCTTTTGAACTGCAGCTGCTTTCTCTAATTGGGCTGCAGACCATTCACTTACACCTGCATATAATATCTTTCCTTGCTTTACTAAATCATCTAATGCGAGCATCGTTTCTTCGACAGGTACGTTCGCATCAAAACGGTGACATTGATATAGATCAATATAGTCAAGACCTAATCTTTTTAAGCTTGCATCACATTGTTCCATAATATGTTTTCGCGATAACCCACTTTGATTTGGTTTGTCTCCCATAGGAAAAAACACTTTTGTTGCGACAACATAACTACTTCTATCATAGCTTTGTAATGCTTTTCCTAATACGATTTCTGCTTGACCCGTTTCATAGGCATTAGCCGTATCAAAGAAATTAATTCCTAGCTCGTATGCTTTATGTATACAATTTTCTGCTGTATTATCTGCAACAGCTTTACCATATGTTAACCAGCTTCCTAACGCTATTTCACTCACTTGTAATCCACTATTTCCTAAATAACGATATTTCATTAAAATCCCTCCCTATTGTCATTATAACCGCTTTCAATCAAAAATGCATTTGTAAAAACCCATTTCTACTATTCTATTCATCAAGTAAAAATGGGTTGTTGATATATCTTTATTTGTCACGTAATGTTCTATTTTTGATTTCATCTGTTATGAGTGAAAGGAATGCATCACATTCAACTGTCTCTGAATCCTTTTCTCCATAACGTCTTACGTTTACTGCATTTTGCTCTACTTCTTTATCTCCAACTACTAAAGCAAATGGGATTTTTTCTGTCTGTGCTTCTCTTATTTTGTAACCAATTTTCTCATC
>JAJUGF010000061.1 GCA_029268495.1 Gracilibacillus sp. | reverse complement strand
GACAGGCGGTATGTTAGAAGCAGGAATTGGAAGAGCACAAAGCTTAGCGTTAGCAACATTACCTGGGTTTACCTATCCTGCAGATCAAGCAGGTGCGGATAGATATTGGGAAAAAGATATTCTATCAGAGGAAATAATGGCGAAAAATGGAATGATTACATTACCTCAAAGACCAGGCATTGGATATGAGGTGGACAAAGCTGCGATAGCTTATTATCAAATAGATCGAGAAATTGTGAAGGTGTGATTCTAGGTGGGGTGATAGTCGATTCCTGCGTGGCTCGGGGAATCCCAGCGTGGCTCGGGGAATTCCTGCGTGGCACGGAGAATTCCTGCGTGGCATGGAGAATCCCTGCGTGGTTCGAGAAATCCCTGCGTGACTCACAGAATCACTAAGTGTCCCCATCATCCTCCAACTACATTCCCCTCCAATATTTATTCAAATTTCCAAAGTTTGTTGCTCAGATATACTAAGTTCATAAAATAATGTAATTATTCTGAAAGAAATTCTATTAAATAAAAAGATATTACATGAAATAATAGTGGATAGCTTAGACAACTTACAGCTTTAGAGAGAAAAAATAAGGGAGGGAAAGCATGATTATTAACAAATGTAAGGAGAGTAATGTGTATTCTAGTAAATGGAGGAGGAGAAAGTTTACATGAGGAACAAATGGTTAGTAATTTTGTTAACGCTTACAATGATAATCGCGTATATGCCAAGCAATATTTCTTTTGCTAATACAACAAATAATGCAGAGAATCCTGTAATATGGGCAGATGTTCCAGATCCTAGTGTAATACGTGTGGATGATACGTATTATATGTCTAGTACAACAATGCACATGAATCCAGGTGTACCAATTATGAAATCAAAGGATTTAGTAAATTGGGAGATAGTGAATTATGCATATGATATTTTAGAAACAGAAGATGCGCATTCTCTAAAAAATGGAGAGAATGAGTATGGTAAGGGGTCATGGGCTAGTAGTCTTCGTTATCATGACGGCGTCTTTTATTTAGCATTTGCTTCTAATACAACTGGAAAGACGTATATCATGACGACAACAGACATAGAAAATGGAGAATGGGAGAAGCATACATTAGATAACTTATATCATGATATGTCATTGTTATTTGATGATGATGGAAAAGTGTATTTAGTTTATGGTGGGAAAGATATTCGCATTATTGAGTTAACTTCTGACGCAACAGCGGTTAAAGAAGGCGGATTGAATGAAATTATTATACCTAATGCAGGGTCTGTTACTGGAAATGAACATATTATTAATGCAGAAGGTGCACATATTCAAAAAATAAATGGAAAATATTATATCTCTTTAATTTCTTGGCCGAATAGTGGCGGGAGAACGCAAGTGGTATACAAATCTGATACGATAAATGGAGAGTATGAAGGGAAAATTGTTTTACAAGACGAAGGGATTGCACAAGGTGGCATGGTAGATACACCGAGTGGAGAATGGTATGGATTCTTGTTTGGTGATCGCGGAGCTGTTGGTCGAATTCCTTATTTAGTTCCAGTTACATGGGAGAATGATTGGCCTGTATTTGGAATCGATGGTAAAGTACCTCAGCAATTATCTATAGGAGTAGATGGAAATCATTCTGTTCATAATATCGTGCAATCAGATGAATTCTATCAACAAAGTACGAAAGAAGCGAAAACAGCTGTAACTACAGTAAAAGAAGCAAAAGCATTAAATATGATTTCAGATGTGGAACCATTAGCTGTACAAAGTAGTGGAGCAGAACTTTTGCTAAACGGAGATTTTGAAGATGGTCAAGAACCATGGTCAGCAAATGGTGCAGCAAGTGTAGAAGTAAGGACAGACGAATTCCACACAGGTAGTCATAGTCTGTTTGTACAAGATAGAGTTGCTACAGGTGATGGCCCGAAACAAGTCATTACAGGAAAAGTAAAAGAAGGAAACACATATGAATTTACAACAATGGTGAAATATACAGAAGGTCCAGCAGAGAAAATTTTTAACTTTAATATTCAACATGGGCCAAGTTGGCAAGGTATTGAAGTGATTGGATCTGGAACAATTAAGAAAGGGGAATGGGGAGAAGTTAAAGGATCCTATACTTTCCCTGAGGGTGCGGATTTATCAGAAACATTTATTTTTGTGGAAACACCATGGGTAGCTTCGCCGGGTGCAGAGACAGATTTAATGGATTTTTATATTGATGATATTTCCTTCCAAGATGTGACTCCAGACCCGAATTTAATTGTGAATGGTAGTTTTGAAGACGGACAAGAGCCGTGGGTTGAATATCGTGATGCGAAAATACAAGTGACAGATGCTGAAGCACATACTGGTACACATAGTCTTTTAATACATGACCGTGTTGCAACAGTAGATGGGCCACAGCAAGATTTAACAAATAAATTAGTTGCTGGAGCGACATATCGATTCCAAGCAAAAATTAAATACAGTGATGGTCCAGATGTAAAGAATTTTAATTTTAATATCCAAAATGGACCGACATGGCAGTCGATTCAAGTAATGAAGTCAGGTCAAATGAAAAAAGGAGAATGGGGTACAATTGAAGGAACATATACCATTCCTTTAGATGCAGACCTTTCTACATCCTTTATTTTCATAGAGACATCTTATGCCAATCCAGCGAATCCAACAAATGATTTAATGGATTTCTATATTGATGATGTGTCTTTTGTTCTTGAGAAGCTTCCAGAAGAATTACCAGAAGAGGACAAAGATGGCGAGTATGATGACAATGGATCGAAGCTTGGTCTCACATGGCAATGGAACCATAACCCTGATAACAACAATTGGTCATTAACAGATCGAACAGGATTTTTAAGATTAACAAATGGAAAGATAAGTAATAGTATTTTAGATGCGAGAAATACTTTGACACAACGTTCATTTGGACCAGAGAGTTCTGGAGAAGTAGCAATAGAAGTAAGTAATATGAAAAATGGCGATGTGACAGGTTTAGCTGCATTCCAAGAGAATTATGGTTTTGTCGGAGTGAAAATGGAAGCGGATTCTAAATCGATTGTGATGGTAAAAGGAAATTCAGAATCAGAAGAGGAAATAGCGCAAATGGATTTAAATCAAGAGAGAGTCTATCTAAAAGTTGATTTTGACTTTAAGAATAGAACAGATAAAGCGTATTTCTACTATAGTCTAGATGGTGTCACATGGGAGCAAATTGGTGATGCATTACAAATGGAATATACACTGCCACACTTTATGGGGTATCGTTTTGCGTTATTTAACTATGGAACAAAAGCTAAAGATGGGTATGTAGATTTTGATTATTTCAGAGTGAAAGATACCATTACGAATGCAGATGCTACACCGCAATTATTAACAGCGAATTTAGGGAATGTAGATGAGGTAATCGGTGCACCGAATACAGAATTAGAAGTACCTGTATTATTAGATGAACTTCCAGAAGGTGAATATGAATCTGTTCAGGTATCTATTGATATTCCACAAGCATTTGATGTGGTTGGAGTAGATTTTGCAACAGATAATATCAGTGGTGATACATCCTTTATGTTTAAAAACAATCAATTATTATTAAACATAACTGGAGAGAATGTAGATATTACAAATGCAGTATCCAATGCATTTGCGACATTAAAATTAAAGGTGAAAGCCTTTGCTACAGCGGATAAGACAGAGAAACTACGATTTAATTACATCGAAGTGAAGGGAACGAAAGATGTGGCATACAATGTACATGATGTAATTGGTACAATTGGATTGAAACAATTACAGACAGATGCAATCGCTAAAATACCTGGTTACAATAATCCATTAGTTAGCCATAAATATGGAGCAGATCCGAATGCACTCGTGTATGATGACAGGGTCTATCTATTCCTTACAAATGACGTAGTGGAATATGACGATAATGGTAATATTATTGATAACAATTATGGAAGCATTAATACAATTACAGTAATTTCTTCCGATGATATGGTCAATTGGACAGATCATGGAGCAATACCAGTTGCTGGACCAAACGGGGAAGCGACATGGGCGACGAACTCATGGGCAGTAGCCGTTGGGTATAAAGAAATAGATGGAAAAGATAAGTTCTTCATGTATTTCTCTAACAATGGTTCAGGAATTGGTGTATTACAAGCAGATTCTCCACTAGGTCCATGGGAAGACCCGATTGGGAAACCATTAATTACTGGAAGTACACCTGGTACACAAGGGGTAGTCTGGGTTTTCGACCCTGCTGTATTAATTGATGATGATGGGGAAGGTTATTTATATTATGGTGGTGGAGTGCCTGGTGGTAGTAATCCTACTCAAGAACAGGCAAAACATCCAAAGACAGCTCGAGTCATTAAATTGAGTGATGATATGATTCATACAGAAGGTGAAGCACAAGTAATTGATTCACCATATCACTTTGAATCAAGTGGTATTCACAAACATAATGGAAAATATTATTATTCTTACAGCACGAATTTCTCTGGCGTTCGTCAAGGTGATGATCCTAAATACGCAGAGATTGCATACATGGTCAGCGATAATCCAATGGGGCCATTTACGTATGTAGACGCAGTTTTGAAGAATGGTTCAGAATTCTTTGGTGTTGGTGGGAATAACCATCAAGATTTCTTTGAACTGAATAATCAGTGGTATATTGCATACCATGCACAAACTTTAGGTAAAGCATTAGGTGCTGCAAAAGGTTATCGTTCACCACATATTAACAAAGTGGAGTACTATGAGAATGGTAATATAAAAGATATTACTGCAGATATGGAAGGTGTCTCAGCAGTGAAACATTTAAATCCATATCAACGAACAGAAGCAGAAACAATTGCTTGGAATGCAGGTATTAAGACAGAAGAATCAAGTAACCCAGGATCTTTCCATGAGAATGTTAATTTACAAGTAACAGATATTCATAATGGGGATTGGATAGCTGTTTCAAATGTAGACTTCGGCAAGAATGGTGCGGATTCCTTTGAAGCAAATGTCTCCTCACTTGCTGGTGGTACAATTGAAATTAGATTAGATAGCCCTGTTGGTGAAGTGATTGGAACGGTCGAAGTAGATGGTTCAAATACAAATGCCGAATTAGTGAAAGCGGATATAACAAATGTGACTGGTGTGCACAATGTCTTCTTTATGTTCCAAGGTGATAGTGAAGAAGAATTGTTCACATTTGATTACTGGCAATTTACAGAAGCAGAGGAAGTAGAAGTCCCTGTAGAAGAAGATTTAGAATTAGAAGTAAATCAACAAGAAGGTAAAATAGTGAAGGCAGGAAAGACATATGTTATTAAGGGCACAAATTCAAAAATTACAATGCCAACAGATTTACCTGAAGGAACAAAAGTAAGTGTATTTGAAAAAGATGTAACAGAAACAAATCATGACAAGTTAACTGTAGCTGGAGATGTATTAGAGTTTATCTTTGAATATCCTGGTGGAGCGACAGTTCCTACAGAATTATTCACCTTATCATTAGGTGTAGAAGCCGAAGACCATAGTAATATAGCAATATATTATTATGATGAAGCAAATGATACTTGGGTGAACAAAGGTGGAGAAATAAACGAATCTGATGCTGTAATCACACTAGATGTAAGTCATTTCTCTGCATATGGCGTGTTTGCATTACAGAATGAAACAAATCCAGGTGATGGTGATGGACAAGATGGAGAAGATGGCCAAGACGGAGAAGATGGAGAAGATGGGCAAGACGGTGAGGACGGTCAAGATGGAGAAGATGGGCAAGACGGCGAGGACGGTCAAGATGGAGAAGATGGGCAAGACGGCGAGGACGGTCAAGATGGAGAAGTTGGTCAAGATGGTGAAGATGGGCAAGACGGCCAGAACGGTCAAGACGGCCAAAATGGACAAAACGGCCAAGATAATGATGGAAATAACAACTCCAATTCAGAAAACAATCAACTACCATCAACAGCAACAAATATGTTTAATTATGCGATGGTAGGGGCGTTATTCTTATTAATTGGTGGATACGCGTTATTTGCAAGACGTAAAAACTAATAGCGGTAGCGTCTAGTTTCTGAGAGCCGGAGCTGGGCAATGCCAATTCAGATCATTGATCTTTGTACAAACTTGTTCATAGTTTAAGTTCTAAATTAAAGAAAGCATTCAGTTTAACTGAATGCTTTCTCATTTCTCTGTACCATTTGTTCCATACGTTTTTCAAAAATAGGTAATTCATTGTTATCAATGTCTTCTGTTTTATTTAATAGAAGCAATTGCTTGATTCTTTCTTTTGCATCATGAACAGTAAGCGGCTGGCCTGTTAAATCTGCCAATGAACGCATCGTTTCTGGGTTGACGATAGGATAATCGAATCGATCATCATGTAATGCATCGCCTTTTTGATAAAAGTCTCGAATAAGTGCTGCGCGTTCTTCCCCATTTCCTTCTATACACAAATAAATTTGCACTGCAATTCCATTTTTTACACGTCGTTGAGAGATACCTGCGAATTTTCTGCCATCTATACTTAAATCATAATCTCCAGGACAATAAGAACCTGTCACTTCAAATGCCTCGATAGCTGATGTGATATCTTCGTACATGGACTGAATAAAGCTAGTCATTAATTCATATCCAGAATGAATCCCCATTTCTTCTGTATCTGGCAAGATAAATGAGAAGTTAAGTACACCAGCATCAAGGACGACAGCAAGCCCACCAGAATTTCTAACAATCACATCATAGCCGCGTTGTTTTAAAAAAGAAATGCCTGCTTGGAATTTGGGTAATCGTGTATCCAAAATACCTAATACGATTGTTTTGTCATGTACCCAAAAACGACATGCACAAGTATCGGTATTTTTGCCAATCGTTTCACATAATGTATCATCTACAGCGAAAGAAGCCATCGCTGTTTGAAGATAATTCGGGTCACTATGATCAAGGAAACGTATTTTCTTGTTTGTGAAATATGTGTGCCAATCTTTCATTTTGTTCCTCCGTCCGTTTTCATTCGACTCGAATTATATTATACTAATACTAAGAAAAAAGAGGAAGGTAAATGATATGGCGTATAAAGATGAAAAGTTACATGAGGAGAAAGTATTTAAAGATCCTGTCCATCGTTATGTACATGTACGTGACCGTGTTATTTGGGATTTAATTGGAACAAAAGAGTTCCAACGATTAAGACGTATTAAACAATTGGGGACAAGTAACTTAACCTTTCATGGTGCAGAACATAGTCGTTTTAATCATTCATTAGGTGTCTATGAGATTGTTCGTCGTATTTTAGTAAATTTTGAAGATCGACCGAATTGGAATAAAGAAGAGCGACTTCTCTGTCTATGCGCTGCATTATTACATGATTTAGGTCATGGTCCTTTTTCCCATTCCTTTGAGAAAGTGTTTAAACTAGATCATGAAGAATTCACAAAGCAAATTATATTAGGGGAAACAGAAGTAAATGTTGTATTAAGTAAAGTTGCGAATGATTTCCCACAAAAAGTAGCAGATGTGATTAATAAGACGTATAAAGACAAATTGGTTGTTAGTTTAATATCAAGTCAAATCGATGCAGATAGAATGGATTATTTACAACGAGATGCCTATTTTACTGGTGTGAGTTATGGCCACTTCGACATGGAGAGAATCTTACGTGTCATGCGACCATACGAAGACCAAGTTGTTGTAAAAGAATCAGGAATGCATGCAGTAGAAGATTATATTATGAGTCGTTATCAAATGTATTGGCAAGTTTACTTCCATCCTGTGACAAGAAGTGCAGAAGTTATTCTCACGAAAATCCTTCATCGTGTGAAGCAATTATACGAACAAGGCTATACATTTAAAATGGAACCAACACATTTTGTTTCCTTTTTTGAAGAAAAGGTATCATTAGAAGATTATATTTTGTTAGATGAAGCTGTGGTATACTATTATTTTCAAATGTGGGCACAAGAAGATGATGCGATTTTGCGCGATTTATCCTATCGATTTATTAATCGAAAATTGTTCAAATATGTAGAATTTAACCCGAACTTACAGATGAAAGAATGGATGGAATTATATCGATTATTTAATCAAATCGGATTGGATCCAGATTATTATTTAGTTGTCGATTCTTCTTCAGACTTACCTTATGACTTTTACCGTCCAGGTGAAGAGGAGGAGCGTCTTCCAATTCATTTACTTATGCCAAATCGAGAATTAAAAGAATTATCACGTCAATCTGAAATAGTTGAAGCAATTTCAGGTAAAAAAAGAACGGATCATAAATTATATTATCCCCGTGATGCTATTATTCAATTAAGTGACAGCCAACCAGAAAAAAAGAAAATATTTGAACTATTATATCAAACAGAATAGAAAATAGGGGTGTTTTCATTGTTAGATAATCATGCAAAACTAGTGAAAGTGATTGCTTCTTCAGATGGAATTGTTGGACGTAAGAAATTACAAAAAATCATCTATATTTTAAAGAAATTAGGCTATCCTTTTGAGGAAAAGTATACATTCCATTTTTATGGGCCATATTCTGAAGAATTGACACTAAGAATGGAAGAATTAACGAATTTGGGTTTTGTTTCAGAAGTACATGAACAAAAGAGTAACTATTATCAATATAGATATGAAGTGACAGAACAAGGGGAAGACTTTTTAACACATTCGAATGCATCGATTCCAGATGTGGACATGCTTGTGAATGATATGACAAATCAAAGTTCAAGATTCCTTGAATTAGTTGCGACAATGTTATATTTCGATGATTTGAGCAAAGAAGAAGTAGAGCAGAAAGTCCAAGAAGTAAAGAAAAAATCCAATTATACACTCGAGGATTTAGAGGCAGGATGGCATTATATTCAAACATTAAAAAACCAGTGATTTCACTGGTTTTTTAATATTTCATCCATTTTCTCTTCGATCCGGTTCAATTGTGTGCGCTTTGCCTTGGTGTTTGGAATCACTTTTGTGAACAGTAGAACGATTCCGATAATGATTCCGAGTAACATACTGAATGAAACAAGTGCGAAAAGCATGTCACCGATACGAAACCCGCCAATTCCTGCAAAAATAAATAGACTCATTGTAACACACCCTCTCATAAGGGAATGATACCACACAATTGTAAAAAAATACAATTAGTCAACTAATCTTTTTCCGCCAACTCCATAATTGTTTTTATCAATATCTTCTATAAACACGACGACTTTTTCTCGTGTAGCTCCAGTTGTTTCTACAACGGCATCTGTTACTTTTTCGATTAATGCTTTGCGTTGTTCATCTGTTCGTCCTTCTAACATTTGGATTGTTACATATGGCATTTGAATCGCTCCTTTTCTTATATGTAAATGCATAATATATCACTATTGTATCGTAAATGTGAAAATAGGAAAACAAAATGCTACAATAACGATACAGAATAAATTAAGCAGGAGGAATCTTGATGAGTGAACAAAATAACGAAAAAAAGAAAAAATCAACACAATTTACAATAATGAAAGATGATTCCACAGATGGGCATGGTGGATATGGTGTAGGTTCTATTAGTTTAGAAAATATTTCTCCAGTCATCGTGGATCCGAATGAAGAGCGTGCATTTGTAGATATGGGTGCGATGCATGCAAGAAGTGAAGTGGAACGTCGAGTTAAATTTATTCCAAACAAAGATGAAGTACCGAATGGCTTATTATATTGGATTGTATGGGTTACAGTAGAACGTGGAGAGAATGGACCATATTATTACGGTGTTGCAGGAAGTGAGATTCGTGTCGACCGTTCGATAAAGCGTGCATATAAATCCATGCCTGAACATGTGAATCATATGGATAAGTCAATGAAAGGACATTACATTGTTGACCATATGGATGAGAAATCGAAACAATTGCTTGGAGATTTTCTTAAGGAATACAAACCAGAAATGTGGAACAACTCACCAGAAGAACTAAAACAAATT
>JAJUGF010000060.1 GCA_029268495.1 Gracilibacillus sp. | reverse complement strand
TTTGCGCGGGCAAAATTGAGCCATCAGATGAAAGCAAGCAAACCAAAGATGAACAACTCTGGTAGAATTAAAATGAAGCAAGCAAGACATCCACTCATTGAATCAGATGAAGTAATAGCTAATGATGTAGAACTAGGAGAGTCCTATACGGCAATAGTAATTACAGGACCGAACACAGGTGGTAAAACAGTTACATTGAAAATGGTTGGGTTATGTACATTAATGGCACAATCTGGCTTACAAGTTCCTGCATTGGATGGATGCGAATTAGCTGTCTTTTCTAATGTGTATGCAGATATCGGTGATGAACAATCGATTGAGCAGAGTTTAAGTACCTTCTCCTCACATATGACTAATATTGTAAATATATTAGAGAACTTTGATGACCAGTCACTCATCTTATTTGATGAGCTTGGAGCAGGGACAGATCCTCAAGAAGGTGCAGCACTCGCAATGTCAATATTAGACTTTGTAATTGCAAAAGGTGCACGTGTAATTGCAACAACACACTATCCCGAATTAAAAGCATATGGATACAATAGAGAAGGTGTTGTGAATGCATCTGTAGAGTTCGATGTCCAAACACTAAAACCAACCTATCGTTTGCTAATTGGTGTACCAGGTAGAAGTAATGCATTTGAGATTTCCAAACGACTTGGACTACAAGAAGAGATCATTCTTGAAGCGAAGTCACATATAGGCACAGATTCAAAAAGTGTAGAAAATATGATAGCATCACTTGAAACATCTAGGAAACAAGCAGAGACAGATTATGATGAAGCAGCAAAAATTCTCGAAGAAGCAGAAAAGTTAAAAAAAGAAATCGAAATGGAATGGACTAAATTCGAACAAAAACGTGAGAATTTATACAAAAAGGCAGAAGAAAAAGCAGAGAAAGCTGTCGCTAAAGCGAAAGAAGAAGCAGAAATTATTGTGAATGAATTACGTAATATGCAGACAGAAGCAGAATGGAAAGAACATGAGTGGATTGAAGCGAAAAAGTTATTGCAAGATGCACGACCAGAGCTTTCTAAAAAAGAGAAGAAGCAACAAGCGACATTTGATGAAGAAAAAGCAAAACAATTAAAAGTTGGGGATGAAGTTCGTTTATTAACATTAGATCAAAAAGGAACAATCCTTGAACAGACAGGTAAGAATGAATTTCAAATTCAAGTTGGTATTATGAAATTAAAGGCAAAAAGAAAAGATTTGTTGTTTATAAGAAGAGAAGAAAAAGTAGTAGAAAAACCACTCGCAACAGTAAGAGGTTCGAACTATCATGTCAAGCCAGAATTAGACTTACGCGGAGAACGATATGAAGATGCGTTACAACGATTAGAGAAATATATGGATGATGCATTGCTTGCAGGATATAATCATGTTTCTATCATCCATGGAAAAGGGACAGGGGCATTGCGTAAAGGTGTTCGAGATTATGCACGTAAACACTCAAGAATTGCAGAGAGCCGTGACGGTACAATGGCAGAAGGTGGATCTGGAGTCACAGTATTTGAGTTAAAGTAAAGGGGCGATATAGGGATGACTGCTTTTTGGAGTAATACATTTGTCGAGACTGCTGCTCGATATAGTGTAGTAATCTTATGTTTAGTTGTGTTTTTAGTGATATTTGAATTAGTTACATCCTACAAGAATTGGGATGAGATTAAGCGTGGCAATATGAGTGTAGCGATGGCAACAGGTGGTAAGATTTTTGGGATTGCCAACATATTTCGTTATTCCATTGAGCATAATGATACTATTTTAGAAAGTATCACTTGGGGTGGCTTTGGTTTTATTTTGTTATTATTAGGCTATTTTATTTTTGAATTTCTTACACCAACATATAAAATTGATAAAGAGATCGCAAATGATAATCGTGCAGTTGGATTTATATCGATGATTATTTCTGTTGGTTTATCTTTTGTTATTGGTTCAAGCATAGGTTAAGAGGAGTGTAATAATTGAAAACACTAGCATATGTACTTATTGGGATTGCTGTTATCTTTTTTGCTGTAGGAATATATTTTGTAATGACAGTATAGTGGATGGTATCTATAAAATAGAGAAGTTTGCGTGACTAAAAATGAGGGTATCCATAATATATAGAATGAAATTAGAACACCATAAGCAAACTAGTAGTAACTATTTCTAAAGAAATGGTATACTGAGTAAGAATATTGGAATGTTGAAGGAGGAAATAAAATGGCAATTGTAAATGCAACAGATCAAACATTTGCGACAGAAACAAGTGAAGGATTAGTTTTAGCTGACTTTTGGGCAACATGGTGTGGACCTTGTAAAATGATCGCGCCTGTGCTAGAAGAAATAGATGCAGAATTAGGAAACAAAGTAAAAGTAGTTAAGCTTGATGTGGATGACAATCAAGAAACAGCAGGAAAATTCGGTGTAATGAGTATCCCGACATTATTGTTATTCAAAGACGGAGAAATCGTTGAACAAGTTGTAGGATACCAACCTAAAGAAGCATTAGAAGAATTAATCAATAAACATGCTTAATAAAGCCTAATCCCTCACTATAGTGCTATACTATAGTGAGGGATTTACTTTTTATTAGAACAATGTGAAGTATGGTTACTGTTGAGGTGGTATAAATGAATGAATATATACAACAAAAATTAGAAGTCTTACCGATGCAACCAGGTTGTTACTTAATGAAAGACAAAAATGGGACGGTTATTTATGTAGGGAAATCAAAAAAATTAAGAAATCGAGTACGATCTTATTTTATTGGAGCAAATGATCAAAAAACACAAAGGCTTGTGAGAGAAATTCGCGACTTTGAATATATTGTTACAAGTTCTGAGATTGAAGCATTAATTTTGGAAATGAATTTAATTAAGAAATATGATCCACGGTATAATGTGTTATTAAAAGATGACAAATCTTATCCTTTTTTAAAAATTACAAATGAACGACATCCTCGATTACTCATTACAAGAAAAGTGAAGAAAGACAAGGGGAAGTACTTTGGTCCATATCCGAATGTTATTGCGGCAAGAGAAACGAAAAAGTTGCTTGATCGATTATATCCACTAAGGAAATGTAATAATCCAAAAGGAAGACATTGTTTGTACTATCACATGAAACAATGTTATGCATGTGCGGAAGATACCTTATCGATAGAAGAGTATGCTCAAATCGTGCAAGAAATCAGTAGTTTCTTAAATGGTGGACATAAAAAAATTAAAGATCAATTAACAGAAAAAATGTACACAGCTTCAGAACAATTAAATTTTGAACGCGCAAAAGAATTACGTGATTTAATTCAACATATTGAAGCAGTAATGGAAAAGCAAAAAATGACACTAACAGATCAAGTGGATCGAGATGTATTTGGCTACAGCTATGATAAAGGTTGGATGTGTGTGCAAGTATTCTTTGTTCGCCAAGGTAAATTAATTGAACGTGATGTATCAATGTTTCCATTCTTTGATGATCCTGAGGAAACATTTTTAAGTTTTATTGGTAGTTTTTACTTACATCATCACCATCCTAAACCAAAACAAATTCTTGTTCCAATTCCGACAGATATTCAATTGTTGAAAGAATTGTTAGAAGTAGATGTCCATATTCCAATGCGAGGGCAAAAGAAGGAATTAGTCGCATTAGCCAAAAAGAATGCGGATATTGCATTGCAAGAGAAGTTCAGTTTAATTGAGCGGGATGAAGATCGAACAATTAGAGCAATGGAACAATTAGGCGAGAAACTGCATATTGAGACACCATATCGGATTGAGGCATTTGATAATTCGAATATACAAGGAACAGACCCAGTCTCTGCAATGGTCGTATTTATAGATGGCAAACCAGCTAAAAAAGAATACAGAAAATATAAAATTAAACATGTCGAAGGTCCGGATGATTACGAGACAATGAGAGAAGTAATAAGAAGAAGGTATTCTCGTTTGTTAAAAGAAAATGCCCCTTTACCTGATCTTATAGTTGTTGATGGTGCAAAAGGACAAATGTCTGCAGCTATTGATGTATTAGAGAACGAATTAGGATTAGATATCCCGTTATGTGGCTTAGCTAAAGATGATAAACACCGCACAAGTGAATTGTTATATGGTAATCCAGTTCAAGTGGTAGATTTGGATCGCCGTTCACAGGAATTTTATTTAATCCAACGCATTCAGGATGAAGTCCATCGTTTTGCTATTACATTTCATAGACAATTACGAGGAAAAAGTGCTTTTCGATCAGAGCTTGATCATATAGAAGGTGTGGGAACACAACGCAAGAAATTGTTATTGACACACTTTAAATCACTTACAGAAATTAAGCAAGCTACCATTGAAGACATTACAAAATTAGGTATTCCTGAAAATGTTGCTAATAATATTATAAAACAATTAAATAAGCAAAAGGAATCAGAAACGTGAGAATAGGATTTCAAATTTCAGAAAGCAAAAATAATCCGAACTAATTGACTAGTTCGGATTATTCTCTTAGGAGCGTAATTGTATATATCTCTATCCTCATTCGCTATACATCACTTGAAAAGTAACGGTGTCCTTTTTTATTTCAGCGATACATTCACATAATTTACCTGTAAGTTGTTCCATCACATACGCAAGAAAACCAGCTTCTAAACGAAATTCAATATCTTCTATCGTCTCTAACCGTGCTAAGACGACATCGCCATTAAGCTCGAAAATATACCCGCGTCTTTTTTCCTTTACCAAAACAAGTTCTCCCCATCCAACATGTCTAAAAAATTCAATCACTTCCTCTTGATTGACCCAATCACTTTTCGCTGCAAGATTCTTACCTAGTACATATAAAATTAAGTCTTTATCTTTACCTAACATGTCAGGGAGACCAATATAACGTAGAAGGTCATAACCGCTTCCTGTAATATGTAAATTAGCAATAATTGTTGCAATATTTGTATGTTTATCTGTCAAGATTGTTCCCCTCTCTTACTGTAAAAAAAGCATCTATTCTTATTATCTACTTTTTTTAAATTGGATGCAATAAGTAAAATGACGTATTTCTTATGTAACTATTCCCTATTTGCCTATCATTCAAGCGTATAATGTTATGTTTTATCAGATAAATAGTATTCGTTTTCTTGACGCTTTTTCATGATAGAAGTACAATAGTTGTGATGACAATATACAATTTTCTTTGGATGGGAATCTCGTTTAAGAAGGAATACAGTAGCTGATAAGCAATCGTTTTTTATCGCATTTATTTTTGGACGAGTAGTAAAGCGCTTTAAAAAGTGTCACAGAAAATTCGTATGTTGAAAGAAATAAGGATTGTTCGATAATAGAGGGGGGTAAAAAAAGATGGAAAATAGGGAGTTCTTTTATCGTAGGTTACACTCATTATTGGGAGTGGTACCGATTGGCCTTTTTTTAGTTCAGCATTTGATTATTAACCATTTTGCTGTATATGGTCCAGAAAGCTTTAATAAGGCAGCACATTTTATGGAATCATTGCCATTCCGTTATGCACTAGAGTTATTCGTTATTTTCTTGCCAATATTATTTCATGCCGTGCTAGGTGTGTACATTGTATTTGTTGCAAAGAATAATGTGAAACGCTATGGTTTTTTCCGAAATTGGATGTTTTTCTTGCAACGAATCACAGGAATCATCACACTTGTATTCATTGTTTGGCATGTATGGCAAACTCGTGTGCAAATTGGCCTTGGAAACGAAGAATTAGATTTTAGTTTAATGGAAAGTATCTTAGCAAGTCCAGCGATGTTTTGGTTCTATGTAATTGGGGTTGTGTCTACAACATTCCACTTTGCAAATGGTTTATGGAGCTTTTTAGTAAGCTGGGGAATTACAGTAACACCTCGTTCTCAAAAAATCGCTACATATGCAACATTAATCGTCTTTTTAGCGGTAACATATATTGGAATTCGTGCATTATTTGCATTCGTTTAATTGGTTAATAGATTGGTAAGTATAAAGAGGAGTGAGTATAAATGAGTGATCGCAATATCGTTATTGTCGGTGGTGGTCTTGCAGGATTAATGGCCACAATAAAAGCAGCTGAAGCAGGTGTACACGTTGATTTATTATCTATTGTCCCTGTAAAAAGGTCTCACTCTGTTTGTGCACAAGGTGGAATTAATGGTGCGGTAAATACGAAAGGAGAAGGAGACTCTCCTTGGGAACACTTTGATGACACAGTATATGGTGGAGACTTTTTGGCAAACCAACCTCCAGTAAAAGCAATGTGTGAAGCGGCACCTGGTATCATTCACATGTTAGACCGTATGGGGGTTATGTTCAACCGTACAGATGAAGGATTATTAGATTTCCGTCGATTTGGTGGAACACAACATCATAGAACTGCATTTGCAGGTGCGACAACTGGTCAACAATTACTATATGCTTTAGATGAGCAAGTAAGACGTTATGAAGTACAAGGTCTCGTGACGAAATACGAAGGTTGGGAATTTATCTCTGCGATTATTGATGAAGAAGGTATTGGTCGTGGGGTGATTGGCCAAAATATCAAATCACATGAAATGAAAGTATTTAAAGCAGATGCAACTATCTTTGCTTCAGGTGGACCTGGTATTATTTTTGGTAAATCTACCAACTCTGTTATTAATACAGGTTCAGCAGCTGCAGCACTTTATTTGCAAGGTGCTATTTATGCAAATGGGGAATTTATTCAGATACACCCTACAGCAATTCCAGGTGATGATAAATTACGCCTGATGAGTGAATCAGCTCGTGGAGAAGGTGGACGTCTTTGGACATATAAGGATGGGGAGCCTTGGTATTTCTTAGAAGAGAAATATCCTGCATATGGGAACTTAGTACCTCGTGATATTGCAACACGTGAGATTTTTGATGTTTGTGTAAATCAGAAATTAGGTATCAATGGTGAAAATATGGTTTACCTAGACTTATCTCATAAAGATCCGAAAGAACTAGATGTTAAATTAGGTGGAATTATTGAGATTTATGAGAAATTCGTTGGGGAGGATCCACGTAAAGTACCGATGAAGATATTCCCTGCAGTTCACTATTCTATGGGTGGCTTATGGGTCGATTATGACCAAATGACGAATATCCCTGGAATTTTTGCTGCTGGAGAATGTGATTATTCTCAGCATGGTGCGAATCGTCTTGGAGCGAATTCGTTATTATCATCTATTTTTGGTGGAATGGTAGCTGGTCCGAATGCAATTAAATATATTGATGGACTAGAAAAAACGATAGAAGATATTTCTTCATCCGTTTTCGATACACAATTGAAGATAGAAGAAGAGAAGTTTGAACAATTATTGAACATGCGTGGAACAGAAAATGCTTACCAAATTCATAAAGAACTTGGTGAGTGGATGACAGATAATGTGACTGTTGTTCGAGATAATGCCAAGTTACTTAAAACAGATGAAAAAATTCAAGAACTACTTGAGCGTTGGGAAAATATTAATATGGATGATACGTCTAGATGGAATAACCAAGGTGTGATGTTCACTAGACAGCTTAAAAATATGTTACATCTTGCAAGAGTAATTACTCAAGGTGCATACAATCGTAATGAAAGCCGTGGGGCACATTACAAACCAGAATTCCCTGAACGTAATGATGAGGAATGGTTAAAAACAACGATGGCTCAATTTGATGAGACGAACAATGCACCATCATTTACTTATGAAGATGTAGATGTCTCACTTATTGAACCAAGAAAACGAGATTATAGTAAGAAAAAATAAATAGAGGGGGTAGCAAGGGATGGCAGAAGAAAAAATTACACTCATAATAACTAGACAGGACAGTCCAGAATCGGACTCCTATCAAGAGACATTTAAAGTGAACTATCGTAAGAACATGAATATCATTTCTGCTCTTATGGAAATTCAAAAAAATCCTGTGAACGCGAATGGTGAAAATCGTCCTCCTGTCACATGGGAGTCTAATTGCCTTGAGGAAGTTTGTGGAGCGTGCTCGATGGTTATTAATGGGGAACCAAGACAAGCGTGTTCTACACTTGTAGATAAATTAGAACAGCCAATCACAATTGAACCAATGTCAACATTTCCAGTTGTACGCGATTTAGTTATTGATCGTAGTCGTATGTTTGATTCACTGAAGAAAGTGAAAGCATGGATACCAATTGATGGCACATATGATTTAGGACCTGGTCCAAGAATGCCAGAGAAAAAACGTCAATGGGCTTATGAATTATCTAAATGTATGACATGTGGTGTATGTTTGGAAGCATGTCCAAATGTGAATAGTAAATCAGATTTTATTGGACCTGCTCCATTATCTCAAGTACGATTATTTAATGCACATCCAACAGGAGAAATGCACAAATCGGATCGCTTGAATGCACTTATGGAAGATGGCGGTATATCAGGATGTGGGAACTCTCAGAACTGTGTACAAGTATGTCCTAAAGGCATTCCGTTAACAACATCTATCGCTGCATTAAATAGAGATACAAATCTTCAATCATTTAAGAATTTCTTTGGTAGCGATAATAATTATTAATAGCTAAAGACCTTAAGACCTGTTTAGCCAAGCTAAGCAGGTCTTTCAATATTTGAATAAAATGCTTCTCAATTGGTCCTTTTTGAAATATAATGGAGAAAAGAGGAGTGAATACTATGTATGTAAAAGAAATTAAAGTAAATCGAATTCTAGGTCCAAAGGAAATCCAAGAATTATCTAATTTAGCTCGTGAATATGAAAGCGATATCAAATTACAATCTAAACACTACAAAATCGATGTGAAAAGCATTTTAGGTCTATTAGCATTGAATTTAGGACAAGGTTCAGATGTGACAGTTATTGCGATGGGAGAAGATGATAAAGAAGCAATGGATGCGATAAGTGCCTATTTGCAATCAATTAATGTGTAAAAGTACATGAATTCCTATCATTTAGCCATACTATTCATTAGGAGGCAATGATATGAACTATATATTCATTTTATTTATGACGACAATGTTTGCAACAATACCACAAGAAGAACCATTGAAAATTACATATAATGGCGAGCAATTAACTACAATCAATCGAGAAATGTATTTTATGCCAATATTTGATAATGCAATGATTAATCATGAAGATTTTAACCAATTAATCACGACAATGGAGCAAAAAGTATATCAAAAACCGAAAAATGCATATATTGATGAGAATGAACAAATCATTCCAGGTGAAAATGGCCATACATTAGATAAAGAACAATTTGTGGAGCAATTTTATCATTATTTTTTTTTCAAAAGATAGACAACAAATAGAAGTTCCTGTCCGACATGTGTACCCACATGTCGACAGTGAACTTTTAGCAAATATAAAAACAAAACAAATTGCTCAGTATGTGACGTATTATAATCATAATAGAAAACAGAGATCACATAATATATTCCTTGCATCTGAAGCAATCAACAATCATGTGGTGTTTCCAGGAGAAACCTTCTCTTTTAATCAAGTGGTTGGTGAGAGGACAGAAGAGAAAGGATATTTACCTGCACCTGAAATCGTAAAAGGGGAACTGATTGAAGGAATTGGCGGAGGTATATGCCAGGTCTCATCTACATTGTATAATGCTGTTGACAAAATAGGCGTGCAAATGATTGAACGCTATTCGCATAGTAAGCATGTACCGTATGTGCCTAAAGGACGCGATGCAACAGTTAGTTGGTATGGACCAGATTTTAGTTTTAAAAATACGTTAAATCAACCATTGCTAATTCGTTCAAAGACGAAAGAGGGTAAAATGATTGTAGAAGTGTATTCATCGGATATACTTGAATATAAAATAAAATCTGTCCCAAAAGCATCAGAAGATTATTTACAAGATGAATTAGAAGTGAATGAGTAGATTATCCTTTTATCAGTAAAAGTGTTTATATGTGAAGTATTCTTTAAATAATTAATCTTTGTTATGTAAATATTCTAATGCTTAATAAGAAAACCAGTTATCCTATTTCGATAACTGGTTTTCATTCCATTCATTTAAAGCTCCAATTCGCCCATCCGCAATAGCTCCACAACAGCTTGTGAGCGCCCCTTAACACCCAACTTTTGCATAGCATTTGAGATATGATTTCTCACCGTTTTTTGTGAGATAAATAATTCTTGGGCGATTTCCTTGGTTGTTTTGTCTTGTACAAGTAGTTCAAATACTTCTCGTTCTCGTTTCGTTAATAATTGCTTCGGCTTGTAGTCATTGTCTTTCAAATGTGAACCCCTCCTTGCTGACTTTAGGGCGTTTGTAATAAGAGGGTATTACTTAGTCACTGTATCATATGT
>JAJUGF010000059.1 GCA_029268495.1 Gracilibacillus sp. | reverse complement strand
TTAATATTAAGTGGCACACCATTTCCTTTTTGATATTCTTGAATGTACTTACCAAAATAGCGATTTGTTTCAATCCAATGATGCAATTTTGGAGAGGATTTACCAAAACAGAACCCTGCTAAAATGACTAATGGTGTTGTTGGTAACAGTGGAATAACAATACCGATAATTCCTAATAGAAGGCTAATACTTCCACCAATCACCCAAAATGTTCGTCTCACTCTATTCATGCATATGTCACTCCGTCTTGCTTATTGTGTGAAGCTCTTCAGTCGTATTAATATTCTTAAAAAACACTTCCTCTTTCTTTGTAAATGGGATATAGTGTACTTGTAACCTTTTTAATAATTGATACATTGCTCTATTGTCATTTGTGAGCATTTCATAAATATGCCTTTTTACCCTTCTGTTGTAAATAGCAACTAATGGTTGAATATCGTCACAAACTTTTGCAACGACTGCATCCATTTCAGGATTTATATGATCTGTAAGCTTATATAAAATCGATTCATGTAGTAATGGCATATCTATAGGTAATACGACATACCATTCTGCTTCTAACTGATCCATTGCAGTATACAATCCCGCCAACGGTCCCATTCCTTTAAATCTCTCATCATCCACAAGGACAGAGACAGGAGATGGATAACATTTTATCTGATCTTTTTTCGATAAAATATAAATATCTGTTGTGATTGATTGTAACACACGAATCATATGTTGATAAAAAAATTGATTTTTCCATGTTGCAAATGCCTTAGGAGTACCGAATCGACTAGATTCCCCTCCCGCTATAATAACACCCTTTATTTCCATTCGTATCACCTTTCACAAAATATTCACTATTATGTAACAAATCTGTTTATTTATTAATGATTAAAGATAAGGATAATATGATAAGATGAACATATAAAACATGTATTTAAAATACTTAATTCTCACTAATTTATATAAATATGCAATATAATGGAGGGTTCATTTATGCAACCTGTTAAGAAAATTGTGCACCAAAGACATGAAGATAAAATCTCAAGTGAATTAAGAGCATTATTAGAATCCATTAGTCACACGAAAAAAACGTATAAAAACACCTTCTTATTTCAAGAAGGTATGGATGCGAATGAAATATATATTCTGAAATCTGGTATCATTCAAATTGAAAAACTTACTGCGGACGGTAAAGAACTTACGTTACGTATATGTAAAATGAATGATTTAATTGGCGAGTTAACATTATTTAGTGATGAAGCAAAATACTTACTAAGTGCACGAGTATTGACATCAGGAGAAGTATTAGTAATTAATAGAGATTTACTCGAAAAAGCACTAATTAAAGATGGTGCATTAACATTTGAATTTATGAGATGGGTAAGTAACCATATGCGAATATTTCAATCAAAGATTCGCGACCTCTTATTAAACGGAAAGAAAGGTGCTCTTTATAGTACATTAATTCGTTTAACAAACAGTTACGGAATTCAAACAAATGACGGTATTTTAATCGAAATGCCTTTGACGAATCAACAATTAGCTAACTTCTGTGCCGCTACTCGTGAAAGTGTGAATCGAATGTTAAGTGAATTGCGTAAATTAGACATTGTTCATGTAAACAAAACTGGACACATTATTGTAAAAGATGTAGATTTCTTACGTCAGGAAATAGGCTGTGAGAATTGTCCAATTGAAATTTGTAATATTGACTAATGATTATAAAAAAATTGATTAATCGTATCTGATATAGACTCAATTAATTGTATTTCTGAATCAAATAGCAGATGGTTACCAAATTCTTGATTAGATGGATTATTGGTAATCACTGCTTTTATATTATTTAAATGCTTCAGCCTATTCCAATCATCATCATTTCTTATTCTCACTATTTTTCCAAATGCCTCTTGTTTAAATCCTTCTATAATTACTATTTCTACCCCTAATTCTTTGTATAAAACTAGTAGCTTTTTAACGTCCAATACATCGTTCGTCGCTTGGAGATGGACTGTATTCTCACCTAATACCGCACTTAATTCTGCGCCATTTTCAAATGTCTTACTAGAATCTGTACTGCTTGGATATTCCGGTTCTCCACCATGTCCATGATGTTTGATTGTTGCACACCGAAAACCTTTTTCCTTGAAATATTTCAAAAGATGAATACTTAGCGTTGTTTTTCCACTGTTCTTAAATCCTACTATTTGAATCACATACATGACATTCACTCACTTTTCGACAGTATCCCCTTATCCACCACTTACTGGTGGAATGATTGCTACAATATCTCCTGACTTTATCTCATCGTCTTCGAGTGCATATGCTTCATTTATTGCAACCATTGCTTCTGTTACACGAACTAATCCAAATTCTTCTTTTAAGTATTCTTTTAATTCGCGAACAGAGATCCTATCCATTTCTAATGGAAGCTTGTCTTTTTGTAATTGCTCTTGTAATTGGGCAAATAATAACACTGTAATCATTTTATTCATTCCTTCTCCATTTTTGGTAAGCCATTTTGATAAGATGTCTTTTCTAATTGGTCACCAATCCATTCTTGTCCATCTTCCCAAATCTCTTTTTTCCATATTGGTACAATTTGCTTAATTCGCTCAATAGCATATTCATTCGCTTCATACGCTGCTTTACGATGTGGCGATGACACTGCAATCACTACGGCAGCCTCTCCAATATCTAAACTACCAATTCTATGCGTAATCGCAACAATCGCATTCTCCCATTTAGATGTGATTTCTTCTCCAATCTGCGCCAACATTTTCTCTGCCATTGGGACATATGCTTGATATTCTAAATACACCGTTCGTTTTCCATTTGTAAATTCTCGAACCGTACCGATAAAAGTAGTGATCGCCCCTGCTTCTCTTTTCTCTACTTTCTGTATCAGTTCATTCGTGTTAATTGGTTCAGTTACTATTTCGAATAACTTCATGACAATCCTTCTCCTTAATATAGCTCATCAATTAATCGTATATCTACTACTGCACCTTTTCTGTAATCATCTCTACCTCTTTGTAAATGAATCAGACAGTTTGCTTCTGCTAAAGAATGCACCATATTTGATTTATCTTTTCCAGATAATTTTACATGAAGTTGACCTTTCTCCATATATGCCTTCCCTCTAATAAATCGATCAAAGGAATTTTTCTTGTCAATCGATTCAGATAAAATCGCTTTTTCTATTTTTAAACCTATCGATTCTTTTGCTAAGTATGTATCAATCATTGGTTTTGCAAATAATTCAAAGCCAACATAGCATGCAGACGGATTCCCAGATAAACCAAACAAAATTTTCTCATTGATTGTAGCGACAGTTGTTACACTACCTGGTCGCATTGCTACTTTATTAAATAATACTTCTGCATCCATCTGTTGATAGATTGCTGGTAACAAGTCATAATCACCAACAGATACACCACCTGTTGTTATAAGAAAATCTACTTCATTCAATGCACGTTTCATCTGTTCCACACATTCTTCTAATACATCACTAACTTGTCCATAATACTTAGCAATCGCTCCAGCACGTTTTATTTGAGAAATAATCATATATGCATTGCTGTTACGAATTTTCCCTTCTTCTAATGGCTCACCAACTTCAATCAGCTCACTACCTGTTGCCATTACACCAATAACTGGTCTTTTATATACAGGTACGTCTTTATAACCGAATGTAGCTAATAACGCAACAATACCTGGATTAATTTTTGTCCCTTTTTTGACAATGACTGTCCCTTTTGCTACGTCTTCTCCTTGAAAAGAGATATTTTGATTTTTTTTCATTTTCTTAATTAGTTTGATTTGACTAGGTGAGTCTTCGGTAATGTCTTCTAACATAATGACACAATCCGCATTTGTCGGTATTTTAGCACCTGTCATTATTCTAATTGCTTGGCTCGGTTGTAGTGGCTCCGTATAGACACTACCTGCACCAATTGCACCAACAACATCCAATACGATTGGGTTGTGTAATGAAGCATCTATTGTATCATTAGCAATTAACGCATACCCATCATATGGTGAACGATCAAATAATGGGACGTCATGATCTGCGATTAGATCCTCACTTAAAATGCGATTATCTGCATCCATTAAAGGAATCCGCTCTATATCTCCTTTTATCTGACAAGCTAACACTTTATTTATTGCATCTTCTACTGGAATTGGATTACGATGTAAGTTCATTTCATTCATCCTTTTAACCAACTATTTGATAATACAGTTTCTTTGCAGAAGCAATGGAATTCGTACCATGTACAAATACTCTGCCATCTTGGAAAAATACCATTTCATGTTCTTCTAATTTTAATCTAATAAGGAATGGATTCATTACCATTTCGCCAAATTTTTGGACATGTATAGCTAATTCATTTAATTCGAATTGTTTCCCTCTTATTTGAACAGTATCTCGGCCACAAAGTACCGCAACCTTCTGTTGATTAGCGTAATCTAATGAAGGATATGTCTGATTATCGCCACAGCTTTTGCAGTTCGCATCTTTTGCTTTTGTCACATCAATCGATTGAAATTGATTTTGCCATAAATCAAACAAAATTAATGTTGTTCGAAGCTTGTCATTTGCTTCAACTAATAGCTTCAACGCTTCTGTTACTTGATAAGAAACAACCACCTGTACTGCTGGTCCAATCACACCGACAGCGTCACATGTCGCTCCAAACATTGGTGTTACCTTTAATAGACAATCCATACAAGGTGTTTTTTTTGGAAGGATCGTATACGACATACCAGCACTTCCTACACATGCACCAAATATCCACGGAATCTCATATTTTTGACAAAGGTCATTAATAACAAATCTTATATCAAAGTTATCTGTAGCATCCATTACAAGATCGATATTATTTAAATACGGTTCCAGTGAATTCGGATTTGCATCGAGTACAACCGCTTCAATGTTCACTTGGCTATTAATTTTATTCAATTGTTGTTTCGCTGCGATTACTTTCGGTGTATGATTCAAAACATCTTCTTCAGTGAAAAGGTGTTGTCTTTGTAAATTTGTCAAATCTACATAATCTCTATCTATAATCGTTAAATTACCAACACCTGCTCGCACTAACATCTCAGCAATGGAAGATCCTAGCGCTCCACAACCGACAATAAGTACATTTTTTTCTAACAACTTTTCTTGTCCACTATCACCAATATGTTGAAACATCATTTGACGATGATAACGTCTTAAATCTGTATGCATTCTCATCACCTACTATTTTTATCCACCAATGTATGACATTTCTATTTTTTTGCGATTTTTTGCTGTTTCCTCAGTGCGTTCATCAGAATATCGATCTTCACGTTGATTCCAACGTTGTATAATAATTTGTTCGAGTTGATCGTCGCTTACCCCTGAACGAATGATATCTTTCAAATTAAACCCAGTTCCTGCGAACAAACATGTATAAAAGTGTCCATCTGCAGCAATACGTGCACGGGTACAAGAAAAACAAAATGATTCAGAAACAGAAGTAATGAATCCAACTTCACTACTTGTCCCTTTATAACGATATCGTTTAGCGACTTCTCCAATATAATCAGGGTTTACAGGTTCTAATTCATAGATTTCACTTAGTTTGTCAAATATTTCTTTTTTCGTAATCACATGTTTAAAATCCCAACCATTTGATTGGCCCACATCCATAAATTCAATGAATCGTAATGTAACGCCAAGCTCTTTAAAATAGGTAGCCATTGGCACAATTTCATAATCATTCATACCTTTTTTTACGACCATATTTACTTTGACATGTAATCCTGCTTCTTTTGCTAATGTGATACTTTCTAATATCTTATTTGACTTCACATTACTATCATTAATCGCCATAAATGTTTCATCATCTAGTGCATCTAAACTGACATTGACACGTTTTAGACCTGCTTCTTTTAATTTTACCGCCATCTTACCTAACAAGACTCCATTTGTCGTTAAGCCTATATCTTCTAATCCTGTTAATTGACTTAATCTATTAATTAATGAAGCGATATCTTTACGTAATAATGGCTCTCCACCTGTTAAACGTATTTTTTTAACTCCTAAGTTTAAAAATACTTGAGCAATTCGCTCAATTTCTTCAAATGTTAATAAATGTTCTTTTGGTAGGAAAGCAAAGTCTTTTCCAAAGATTTCTCGAGGCATACAATACCTACATCTGAAATTACAACGATCTGTCACTGATATTCTTAAATCTTGAAGTACTCTACCAAATTTATCCGTTATGACTGATTGTTGCATAAAAAACCGCTCCCTATTTGAATATTTTCTACATCCATTAAAACACAATAAAACAAATCACAATGTGAATTAGGTCACAACGCCATTCTCTACTCACGAAAAGTGTTCGCTACACCCATTTCGTCAGCTAAATATGTTTTAATTTTTTGCTCAAATGACTTGTAGTAAGTATGATTGTCATTTAATGTCGATACAATCACTTCATGATCAATTTTGTCATATTCTTGTATTAAGGATTTCCTTAGATGCACTAATGAGTGGTATGCATCCTCTTCTTCCTTTTCAAGAACATTCTCATCAACCAATATAGAAATAATATCTGCATAACTACCTGGGTCTCGCATCACAAATCCATCAATCATCATGTTCCCTATATCTAATAATGACTCGATTAATAAATGTGTCACACGCTCAAGTGCTAACTTATTTATTTCCGTATCAATAGAAATTCGCTTAGACATTGCTAATTGAGTAGAGAAAAATTCTAGTTTATTCATTAACTGATGAATATCAACAAAATACATGGTAAAAACACCTTTCTATTTATATATTAATGCTAAAACTTTACTGTATTTTCACTTTTTGCTACGATGTATCTGTACTGTAAGACACTTATTAATTTGAATTAGAGGTGAAGAAGTTGACACTATCTTATATTAAAGACGAGAAACAAAATAGTGAAACAAGACTGATTAGTTTCATAGGGAATACGATTCGTTTTGATCTAGCTATTATCCAATCTCCACTGTTTCATCCAGACTTGTTAGTAATAGATTTAAACACGAATAAATATTCTAAAATTCAACTAGATACATTATTAGAGCCCAATTATGTAGAACATACTTTTCAGTACAACGAAATGGAAGCAGACGACTTTAAAAAATATCTTAGCCCAATTATAGCTGCATATAAATAAAGTTGTTCGTAAACCTTACAATAAACCGTAAAAATGTGGAAAGCGCCTTGACAATATGGGATCGAATGTATACATTTCATTGATTCCAATTCACCGGCGCTTTTTCTATTTCTTCATTTGCTTTACAATGAAATATCGACAACCAAAATTGCAATATTCATACAAATAATCTTCTAGTGTACTTATTTTTGTATCAAATGTTGCTTTTGCGTTTTGATCATCATAAAATCCTTTTAACCTTAATTGATCATATCCCCAATCCCCAACAATAAAATCATACTTACTTAATACATCACTATATCGCTCTTTAAATGCCTTCTCATCGAAACCATCTCTATAATTTTCTATCATTTCATACGTTCTTCCTTGTACTTCAAACATCTATTCCTACACACTCCTGTCTTTCTCAAAAATTACCTATATTTGAATATGTTACTTGAATGAAATAGAAATGTTTGACTTAAACTAGTGCTAGTCAGTTCTATATCATTTCTCATTCGTACTATTTTGTGTTCTATCCTTTTGATTCATAATGAACATGTTGTATTACTATCTCAGATTAGTTATTTTTACATACAATGAAGGGAGCAATATTTTTGAAAATTAAGTCAATAATTATCGCTATTTTTTTCTTTTTCTTATTCTCTACTATAGCACATGCCGAAGAAAATGTGGATGATGACATAGAAAAAATTAACTTATTTAAGCAAATGGAATTCATCACATCTGTTCCATGGTATTATTTAGCAGCTATCAATCGATACGAAAAAAATATTCGTAAACAAGAAGAAGATAGACTTATCCATATCGAAGTTCCACCCGAAAAATGGTTCGGGTTCGCTCCAAATAACGAAGACAGCCTTTCACTGAGTTTGGAATTGTTTAATGGTCTAGGTCGTGATGGAGATGGCAACAATAAAGCAGAATTAGATTCAGATCTCGATGTCTTATATTCTATATCCAACTATTTGCAACGATATGGGCACACAGAAGAAGATATGAAAGCAGCTTTATGGAATTATTATCATCGAGAATTATCTGTTTTGTCCATTGTTAACTATGCAACGATGATTAAAAAATATCATACGTTGACTTTTGATCAAACCGCATTTCCAATACCAAAAGGATATAATTACAGCTACAAAAATACTTGGGGAGATGCTCGTGGATTTGGCGGTCGAAGAATACATGAAGGGACAGATATTTTTGCTAGTTATGGGACCCCAGTAAGGGCAACAACATTTGGCGTAGTGGAATTAAAGGGTTGGAATAGATTTGGTGGTTGGCGTATTGGTATTCGAGATATGTACAATAGATATCATTACTATGCACATCTAAATGGATTTGCAGATGGCATAAAAGTAGGGGATATCGTAGAAGCTGGACAAGTTATTGGTTCTGTCGGTTCTAGTGGCTATGGTCCTCCAGGTACTGCTGGAAAGTTCCCACCACACTTGCATTACGGAATGTATAAAGACGATGGGAAGAATGAATGGTCATTCGATCCTTTTCCATATTTGAAGAAATGGGAAAGAGCACAATAGAATTTCTTTATCAAAAAAAGAACCGAACCTGTTGACTTATAAAGTAAACAAGTTCGGTTCTAACCATAGCATTTTTATTTTGATGAAAGCTTGGCATTAATAATACTTACAATTAAGCCGCCCCAAATAACTGTTATACCTATGACTGCCATAACAATAGAACTTGTCGACACGAAGCATAACCTCCCTTATGATTGGTTCTCTTTTGATGGCCATTTTTTTAATGTAATTAATGTACCTAAGAACATTACTGCAATTGCTACTACCCATCCATAACTAAATAGGAATTCAATTGGATAACCTTCATATGCTCTTGATAGATCTGTTTTTAAGTTCTGAAGCATCATATAACCAAGAACGACTGGTGTTACAACACTTAAGCAAAAACGCCACCATACACCTAATTTAATATCTGACACTGCATCTGCGTGGTTCTGCAAATCTTTTAATGAACGAGCAAACCAAGCAATTGCTACAACTTCAAATAATCCTGCTAACGCAACACCATAATTATTAATAAAATAATCTACAGTATCCAGTAAGTTTAAGCCGCCTTGATTTGCATAAAATAGCGAGAAGATACATGCTAATCCTCCACCAAAAGCAACTGCCATCTTACGTGAAATAGAGAATTTCTCTTGCACTGCTGAAATGTATGTTTCAGAAATAGAAATCATCGATGAAATCCCTGCTAATACTAATGACGCAAAGAACAAGACTCCAAATAAGCTCGCTGCCGGCATTTGATTAATAATTTCAGGGAATGCCATAAACGCTAACCCTACTCCGCCTTTAACTACTTCATCAATTGGTTGAGATGTTTGCAGTGCCATAAATCCTAGCACAGCGAATACTCCGATACCTGCAAGTAATTCAAAAGAAGAGTTTGCAAATCCTGTAATAAATGCATTATTTGTAATATCTGATTTTTTCGGTAAATAAGAAGAATAAGTAATCATAATTGCAAATGCAATCGAAAGACTAAAGAAAATCTGACCGTATGCGGCTATCCATACAGAGCCATCCATGATTTTACTCCAATCTGGTTTAAAAAATGCATCCACTCCATCAAGTGCACCTGGTAATGTTAATGCACGTATAACAATAAAGATAAAAACAATTAATAATGTTGGAATAAAAATTCGATTGGCAACTTCTATTCCTTTTTTAATTCCTTTTCCTAAGATAATAAATGCAACAAGCCAAACAATTAATAATGGAATCATGACATTTGGTACAATCGATCCAAAAACACCTGGATCAGACAATGATAAGAAATCTGTCACAAAGAAATTTGTTGTATCATCTCCCCACTTCGTACCAATAGAATAGTACGTATACATTATTGCCCAGGCAATAATAATTGGATAATATGTGGAAATAACAAAAGAAATCAGTACTTGCCACCAACCAATCCATTCCATCCCTTTACTTATTTTCGAAAAACTTCTTGGTGAAGAACTACGATATTTATGACCAATAGTGTATTCCATAATTAATAAAGGGATACCTGCTGTTAGTAATGCAAATAAATATGGAATAAAGAACGCCCCTCCACCATTTTCATATGCTGTTGCAGGAAAACGCCATATATTTCCTAACCCAACAGCTGATCCAATTGCTGCTAATAAAAAACCCATTCGTGATCCCCACTGTGATCGCTGTTCCATAAAAT
>JAJUGF010000058.1 GCA_029268495.1 Gracilibacillus sp. | reverse complement strand
TGCAAAATTGTCAAAGATATGTCATGAGAAGTTAACGAATGCAGATAAACAATTACAAGAAATTATGAATGAAGATGGTGAGATTACTTCATTCTCAATTCAGGAGGAAGAATAGTTGAAATTGAAATTAGACATAATGATAGAAGAAGAACAGCAAAGGATGACAATGGAATTACAGAAATATTTGAAATCATTGTCTATGCCAAAACGTTTACAAGAATCGACAATGTATTCAGTGAATGCAGGTGGAAAGAGATTACGCCCGTTACTAATGAAACTTGCTGCTAAAGGATTAAATGGTAATGAAGAGAGAGTGTATCCTGCTGCCTTAGCATTAGAGATGGTCCATACCTATTCTCTTATACATGATGACTTACCTGCAATGGATGATGATATGTATCGGCGGGGTCAATTAACGAACCATAAACAATTTGATGAAGCAACAGCCATCTTAGCGGGAGATGGATTATTAACAAATAGTTTTCATGTGATTACTTCAAATCCTCAGTATACAGACGAAGAGAAAGTGTTTCTCATACATCGTCTATCTAAAGCTAGTGGTTTAGAAGGGATGGTTGCAGGACAACTGATGGATATGGAAGCAGAAGACAAACAAGTAGCGATTGAAGAACTAGAAAATATACATCTTTTAAAAACAGGTATGCTTTTGACATACGCATTAGAAATTGGTGCATACTTAGCAGGAGCTTCAACTGAAATCATCTCCAAGATAACGGAATTAGGAAAATATGTTGGACTGATTTTCCAAATTCAAGATGATATACTTGATGTCATTGGCGATCAAGAATTACTTGGAAAAACTGTTGGAAGTGACATGGAAAATAATAAAACGACATACCCATCACTGCTTGGATTAGATGGAGCAATCGAACACAAAAATAGATATGTTAAAAAAGCAAAAGTCATTATTGAATCCGTTCATTTGAAAGAAACTGAATTAGATTTAATCATTGATTACTTAAGTAATCGTAAGTATTAATTATTGAGAACAGCGTAAAAAAATGATATAATAGAACTAATAGCGTGGAATGGTGCAGTATTCTAGTCAATCCTCCATTTCTGAAGGCGGGCCTAAAAATCCGCCAAAGGGCACATCGATGAAGTTCCTTGTGTTGGCTTGAGGCGCCCAGCCTTGGGTCGATGCTGGGAGTTAAGGTTAAAGGGCGATCCACAAAGGCATGTGGGCGAAGACCCTTTTTCCGCGGAGGCCCATCTCTGTGTTCTTCTCTTAGCCAAGAGGAGAGGATGGAATGGGGTATGAACCTACTTTCATAAGAATCGGGTATTTTTATGAGTAGCGTAGCCTGCCTTGAGTGGTGCGAAGGGGATTACAGGTAATAGAAATGTCTAATTTGGATGGCCACTAAATTAAACATATTTTTCTGTATGAAATTCGTACTGCAAAAGAGGCTAGGAAATGGTCAAAGGTTGTTGAGGAAATCTCCTAGACTGTTCTTATTCAGACATTCATGAGGGATTATAGTGTGGACTAAGTGGTAATCCAGTCTAGCTGTTGGTGACAACGCTAAGATAGGTTTAATGGGGAACCGCCAGAATGGCAACATTCGGTACCTATCTGGGAAAACCTACTGGACCTAAGCCGCAGTTTTTACTTCATAAATGACCATTCCACTGTTACATAACGAATAATAGGTTGTTTTTATTTTAATGTTATACATAATGGTAATGTATATTTGTGAATAGTAAAACAAGTAGAATATAACGACAAAATGAGGTAAAAAATGAAAAAAACACATTTGCAAAAGTCGATAAAATTTAGTGTAAGTATTGCCGTTATCACATTTGTGTTAGCGGCTATTTTTTCAATTGTTTCGTCTTCTGTATTAAGTGGAGTCAATTCTACTGTAGGATTGCTTATTGTACTTGTTATTGTATTAATTGGTGTCGTGTTTGATATGTTAGGTATAGCTGCAACAGCAGCAGATGAGGTACCTTTTCATGCGATGGCAGCAGAGAAAGTAAATGGCGCGAAACAAGCAATTATTATTGTTCGAAATGCAGATAGGTTCGCAAGCTTCTGTAATGATGTAATTGGAGATATTTCTGGTATAATTAGTGGGACAGCTACTGCGATTGTCGTGTTGCAAATTGCTAATGGTTTCGGTTATAGTGAAGGTACAACTTTCCAAATTACTCTTTCAGTATTTTTAACAAGTTTAGTAGCAGCATTAACTGTTGGCGGCAAAGCATTAGGGAAGTATATGGCAATTCATGCTTCCACTACTATTATATATACTGTCGGCAAAATAATTGCTTTCGTAGAAGAAAAACTTAAAATAAAAGTACTATCAAAATAATCCGAATGAAAGTAGGGAGGACACCATCGTGGACCTTACCAAAATTAAAGATCCCAAATTTTTAAAACAATTAAATGTAGAAGAATTAGAACAACTAGCTGCACACATTCGCCAATTTCTTATTGAAAAATTATCAACAACTGGTGGACATTTAGGGGCGAATTTAGGTGTAGTAGAATTAACATTAGCATTGCATAGACATTTTAATAGCCCTAATGATAAATTATTATTTGATGTTGGTCACCAATCATATATTCACAAGATTTTAACAGGACGTACAGAACAATTTGATACATTACGTCAATATAAAGGATTATGTGGATTTCCTAAAATGATTGAAAGTGAACATGATGTATGGGAAACAGGTCATAGTTCTACATCATTGTCAGCGGCAATGGGAATGGCGATAGCTAGAGATTTAACAAAAGCAGATTATGATGTTGTCCCAATTATTGGTGATGGTGCTTTAACTGGCGGAATGGCTTTAGAAGCATTAAATCATATTGGACATGAAAAGAAGAAATTAATCGTTATATTAAATGATAACGAAATGTCGATTGCGGGTAATGTGGGAGCATTACACAAAGCACTTGGAAGAATGAGGAGTGCTGGAAAGTACAATCGAGTGAAAGACGAATTAGAATATTTATTGAAACGAATTCCAGCTGTTGGAGGTAAGATTGCCCAAACGGCTGAAAGAGTAAAGGATAGCATGAAATATTTCATGGTACCTGGCATGTTATTTGAAGAATTTGGCTTCACTTATTTTGGACCAGTTGATGGACATGATTTCAAAGATTTAGAAGAAAATTTACAGTATGCATCAAAAACTGATGGTCCTGTACTGATTCATGTCATAACTCAAAAAGGAAAAGGTTATCAACCAGCTGAAACGGATGAAAAAGACAAATGGCATGGTGTGGGTCCATATAAAATCGATTCAGGGGAGAAAATTAAGCCTGTTGATAATAAACCAGCATGGAGTCAAGTAGTAAGTGATGCTGTTGAAAAAGAAGCAGAAATGGATGATAAGATTGCTGTCATTACACCTGCCATGATTTTAGGGTCAAAATTAGAGAAGTTCCAACAAAAATTTCCAAATCGTTTGTTTGATGTAGGAATCGCAGAACAGCATGCAGTTACAATGGCAGCAGGTATGGCAACGCAAGGAATGAAGCCCTTTGTAGCTATATACTCTACTTTTCTCCAAAGAGCATATGACCAAGTAGTACACGATGTTTGTAGACAAAATTTAAATGTCTTCTTTGGTATTGATAGAGCGGGATTAGTTGGTGCTGATGGAGAAACGCATCAAGGTGTATTTGATATACCTTTTTTGAGACACTTACCTAATATGACTATTATGATGCCAAAGGATGAAAATGAGTGCCAGCATATGGTTAAAACAGCTTTTAGCTATAATAGTGGTCCTATCGCTATGCGTTTTCCGCGTGGTAATGGTTTAGGTGTAGTGATGGAAGAAGAAACAAAAGAAATTCCAATAGGTAGTTGGGAAGTATTAAAAGAGGGAAATGATGCGGTAATTTTAACTTTCGGTACAACAATAAAAATGGCTGAATCTGCATCGACCACTTTGAAAAAACAAGGATTAGATATAAGTGTTGTGAATGCACGATTTATTAAGCCGATGGATGTTGCTATGCTCCATACTCTTTTCAAAAAACAAATTCCGATCTTAACGTTAGAAGAATCAGTCCTCCAAGGTGGATTTGGAAGTTCTGTATTAGAATTCGCCGAAGAGAATCAATATACATCTGTTGTGAAACGCATGGGGATTCCTGATAAATTTATTGAACATGGTAGTGTATCCCAACTATTAGAAGAGATTCACTTAACAGAATCTCAAATAATTAGAAATTTAAAAGAAATAATTCAAACGAAAAATACTTCAGTTAAAAGGGCATGATAATGCAATGGGCAAAAAAGTTCGATTAGATCAATTGATTGTAGATAGAGGTTTGATTGATTCGAGAGAAAAGGCCAAAAGAACAATAATGGCAGGATTGGTCTTTTCTAATGAGCAAAGAATTGACAAACCAGGAACTAAAGTGAATGACGATATACCTTTAGAAATCAAAGGGAAAGTCATGCCATATGTAGGACGTGGGGGACTAAAGCTAGAAAAGGCATTAGATTATTTTTCTTTAAACATAGAAAACCGCATCATGGTTGATGTAGGATCGTCTACAGGTGGATTTACAGATTGTGCATTGCAAAATGGAGCTAAACTTAGTTATGCCATAGATGTAGGATACAATCAATTAGCATGGAAGTTAAGAAATGATCCCCGTGTAATTGTAATGGAAAGAACGAATTTTAGACATGTTACTCCAGATATGCTTACAGATGCCAAACCAAATTTTGCTACAGTAGATGTATCTTTTATATCTTTAAAACTGATATTAAATCCATTATTTGAACTTTTAGAAGAAGAAAGTGACTGTATCGTATTGATTAAACCTCAATTCGAAGCAGGAAAAGAACAGGTCGGCAAAAAAGGAATTGTTCGTGAAGCTTTGATTCATCAACAAGTTCTGGAAGATATTCTTCCATTTAGTAAATCATGTGGATTTACCATCAAAGGTTTAACATTCTCACCAATTACAGGTGGGGATGGTAATATTGAGTTTTTAATGTGGCTAAAGAAATCAGAAAAAGATGCAGGTCTTTCTCTTGAATTATGTACGGAATTAATCATTTCGACTGTACAAGCAGCGCACCAAACATTAACAAAAAATATATAAATATGACTTAAATAAAAGTGAATGAAACAACTTGAAATCCGAACTATTTTATAAAGTAGTTCGGATTGTTTATTTTATGTACAAAAGTTCTTAAATTGGAATCTCTCTCTGCTAAAGTAAGATGTTATAGGTACACGAAACGTCATAATAACAAAAAATATTACCATATGAATAGCGAATTAAACACAAGATAGTATAAAATAGAAGCAAAGATACATGATGGAATGCTATTTCTGTTTCAAAAAAATACTTACTAAAATACAAATTTTGAATACTACATTTATGGAGGATAAAACTAATGAATAAAGCACAACGTCACATAAAGATTCGTGAAATTATAACAGAAAATGAGATTGAAACACAAGATGAATTAGTCAGCTATTTGAAAGATTTGAGCTATAATATAACCCAAGCTACTATCTCTAGAGATATTAAAGAACTACATTTAGTAAAAGTACCTACAAATGATGGTAGATATAAATATAGTCTGCCTGCAGATCAAAAATTTAATCCATTAAACAAATTAAGGCGATTTATCATGGATGCTTTTGTGAGTATTGACACAGCAACACATTTTATAGTGATGAAAACATTGCCTGGAAATGCAAATGCAATGGGAGCATTAATAGACAATTTAGGATGGGATGAAATTATTGGTACAATCTGTGGAGATGATACCATATTAATTATTTGCAAAACTGCAGAAGATGCAGAGAATATGAAGAATAAATTTTTAGAAATGCTTTAAATTAGGAGTGTTATGTTATGTTAACAGAACTATCTATTAAAAATTTTGCAATCATTCATGAATTATCCATAACATTTCAAAAAGGCTTAACTGTGCTTACAGGTGAAACAGGCGCTGGAAAGTCTATCATCATAGATGCGTTAAGTTTATTAACTGGTGGAAGAGGATCTGTAGAATTTATTCGTCACGGTGAAAAGAAGGCGGAACTCGAGGGGCTATTTATCATCGAAGAACCGAATCATCCGATTTACTCTAAAGCGAGTGCATTAGGGATAGAAATCTCATCTGATAATATGGTGGTATTACATCGAACTATATCACAGTCAGGGAAAAGTATTTGTCGTGTGAATGGAAAATTAACGACATTGGCACTACTTAAAGAAATGGGTCAATTATTATTAGATATACATAGCCAGCATGAAACGCAAGCATTATTAGATCCCGATAAGCACATTGAATTGTTGGATTATTATCATTACACAACAGATCCTTCTTTCAAAAAAGAATATGAACGAATTTTTGAAAAATGGCATGATGTAAAAAATAAATACAACAAACAAAATAAAAACGAAAAAGAAATGGCACAACGATTAGATTTATTGAAGTTTCAAATTAATGAAATTCAATCAGCGCAATTAGAGCTTAAAGAAGATGAACGACTAATAGAGGAAAGAAATTCTTTACATAATTTTGAACGAATTTATAGCAATTTAACCGATGCATATAATGGGTTGTTTGGTGAGCAGAAAGGGCTTGACTGGTTATCGTATAGTGCTAATCATCTTGAAACAGCTGCAGATAATAATGAAGATGCCAAAAAAATTTATGATAAATTTTTGGATCAGTATTATATGATTGAAGATTTATCTTATCAAATCAGACAGCAAATTGACAGTATGGAATTTGATCCAGAACGATTGCAGTTTGTTGAATCAAGATTAAATGAAATTAATATGTTAAAAAGAAAATATGGTTCCACTGTAGAAGAAATAATGGAATATAGTGCAAAAATTGAAGAGGAACTTGATCAAATAGAAAATAATGATTTATATATCAATCAATTAGAGCAAAAATTACAGGAATTATCACATGATTTAATATTAGAAGGTAAACAGTTGCACGATATACGAAAAAAAGCTGCAATAACATTACAAAATGCAGTGTTACATGAATTAAAGGATTTATATTTAGAAAAATCTAACTTTAAAGTTGATATCGCATTACAAAAACAACACGAGAGCGATTTAGAAATAGACGGAATTCCTGTAAAAGCAAGCAAAAAAGGAATGGATTATGTTCAATTTTTTATCTCCACCAATCCAGGTGAACCACCAAAAGAATTACATCGAATCGCTTCAGGTGGAGAGATGTCCAGAATAATGCTAGCATTAAAAAATATATTTGCTAAACATCAAGGTATTACAAGTGTTATTTTTGATGAGGTAGACACAGGTGTTAGTGGAAGAGTTGCTCAAGCAATGGCAGAAAAAATGTATAATATTTCTGTTGGTTCTCAAGTATTGTGTATTTCACATTTGCCTCAAGTAGCATCAATTGCAGATACACATTTGCGAATTGAGAAAGTAGTAAAGAATAACCGCACACATACGATTGTACATGAACTTACACTCGAAGAAAGAATTGCTGAAATTGGAAAAATGATAACAGGAACCGAATTAACAGATGCCTCGAAAACACATGCAAAAGAATTAATTGAGATGAACGAGAAATTTAAACATTAATATTTTGTTATACATCAATGTTTTTTGTAAAAGTGGAAATCATCACAAGTTTTTGCTATGATTTACGTGTTTAAAAACGTCACCCAAAGGCCAAATTAGTTATACAGATGTTTCAGCAATAATCTGTATTACAAGGAGGGTGATGTGATGAATAAGAAATGTAAAAAAATGATAGGATTAATACTCCTTGTTTCTTTATTAATGCTACCATGGTTCTCACCAGTTAAGATATATCTCTCGCTTCCAAATGATGTGAAGCTATTCAGCAGTAATGAACACTTCGACTTGCCACAACTTAGTGGAGCAGTAACAGTGATGTCTAATCAAACTAACCAAGCACCAACTGATCAAGCGATACATGCATCTAATTTTTCATTATCAGAAAGTGGCGATACCGATGTTTTGTACACTTTCTCAAATATTCCGTTAAAAAAAGTGAATGTATCGGTGTATGATGAATATAGAGTAATCCCAGGCGGACATTCTATAGGTATTAATTTGCAAACAGAGGGTGTACTTGTTGTTGGGCATCACATTGTAACAACAGAAAAAGGTGAAGTATCACCAAGTGAAGAGGCAGGCATTAAGATAGGTGACAGTATATTGGAAATAAATAATCAAAAAATAGAGAAAATGGAAGAAGTTGCGCCATTAGTAAAAGAAGCAGGAAATAAAAATAAATTACTAGCTGTGACAATAAAAAGAGGCAGCAAGGTAATAAATACAAAATTAAAACCATATCTAGACAAGGACGAAGAAGATTACCGTATAGGGTTATATATTAGAGATTCTGCAGCAGGAATTGGTACTATGACTTTTTATGATCCGGCGAATAAACGATATGGTGCATTAGGTCATATTATATCTGATATGGATACACGTAAACCTGTGGAAATTAATGATGGTTCTATTGTAGAATCAAACGTCACAGAAATAAAAAAAGGTGAAAATGGTATACCAGGAGAAAAACGTGCAACATTTGATATGAATAACAATAAATTAGGTAATATAACCAAGAACACACCATTTGGAATTTTCGGAACATTATCAGATATACCTGAGAAGAATGAATGGTCTACACCGTTACCAATAGCTTTTCCTGATCAAGTGCAAGAAGGAAAAGCAAAGATTCTTACAGTGATAAATGGCGAGAAGGTAGAAGCTTTTGATGTTGAAATTGTAAATACAGTCAAACAAGAAGCGCCTGCAACTAAGAGTATGATTATTAAAATAACAGATGAACGTTTATTGCGTGAAACTGGAGGTATTGTTCAAGGGATGAGTGGTAGTCCGATTATTCAAAATAATCGCATTATAGGAGCAGTTACGCACGTATTCGTTAATGATCCTACAAGTGGGTATGGTGTGCACATAGAATGGATGCTAAAGGAAGCAGGAATAGATATTTATAAGCAAAACAAAAAAGCAAGTTAAAATATTTGTTTAAGATTACTGCAATGTCTGTAGTGATCTTTTTTTATAGAAATTTTACTAATTTTATTTTAATAAAACAAGACGCATTCAAAAGATTTTTCGACAAAAGTGTATGATTTTGGTATAATAAAGAAAATATCAAAAAATAAAATAAAAAAGTTTTTTCTTAGAAAAGAAGGAATTTTTTGTCCTTTGTCGAAAATAATATTTAGAATATAAAAAGTGTAACATTATGAGGAGGAAGTTTAGTGGAGAAGACGAAAGTATTGTTAGTAGATGACAACAGAGAGCTTGTACAATTGATGGAGGAGTATTTAGAAGAACAACAAGATATGCAGGTTGTAGGTCGAGCATACAATGGAAAAGAGTGTCTTGAATTAGTTGAAGACGTGTTACCAGATGTTATTATTCTTGATATTATCATGCCACATATAGATGGATTGGCTGTTTTGAGTAAATTGAAGCAATCAGAACGTACAAAACATATACATGTCATCATGTTAACAGCTTTTGGTCAAGAAGATGTCACTAAAAAGGCAGTTAATTTTGGAGCTTCTTATTTTATCCTCAAACCTTTTGATCTAGAACATTTAGCAGATCAAATTAGGCAAGTAAAAGGAATGCAAACGGTGAATCAAACAACAGAGCGCAAACAAGTTGGTCATCACAAGAAGTTTGATCTTGAAGCAAGTATTACAAATATTATTCACGAAATTGGTGTACCAGCACATATAAAAGGTTATATGTATTTACGTGAAGCGATTACGATGGTTTATAATGATATCGAATTACTTGGTTCGATAACAAAAGTATTATATCCAGACATTGCTACGAAATTTAATACAACTGCATCAAGAGTAGAAAGAGCAATAAGACATGCCATTGAAGTAGCATGGAGTAGAGGTAATATTGATTCTATTTCTTCCTTGTTTGGTTATACTGTCAGTGTTTCGAAAGCAAAACCAACCAACTCCGAGTTTATTGCAATGGTTGCAGATAGATTAAGATTGGAGCATAGAGCTTCTTAATGTTACATGCAATTAAATTTAATTTATCTTAAAGTTTTAAATCCATCACTTTTTTATCCAAGTGATGGATTTTTTTGTATAACAAAATAAAAATGGCAAATACTAAAAAGTGTATGATACAAGGAGGTATTTAAATGATAAAAAAAATGATTGCTATATCTATTGTATTACTATTATTTATCCCGGCAATTACTATTTCTGCAGCGCAACAATATGAAGTGAAACATGGAGACACTCTATGGAAAATATCTGTCTGGCATAAAATTGGGTTGTCAGAAATCATTGAAGCAAATGAGCAAATACCAAATCCTGATCTGATTTATCCTGGGCAAATCGTAACAATACCTGACATTGAT
>JAJUGF010000057.1 GCA_029268495.1 Gracilibacillus sp. | reverse complement strand
TCCATGCTAAATTCATGTGTAAGTTCTAATTCCATATCGTTCTCATCTGCCCATTTTCTTGCATCAGATATCGGCTCTCCAACGAAATCTTTCATTTCAATATAAGAAAGTTGATAGTAAATGAATCCAATAAGAGCAATTCCAATGATTGCTAGTACGCTAAATAGGATAATTTTATTCCGTTTTTTCTTTCTGTACGTCGGGTCTATTTCTATTTGTTCATTGGATTCGCGTGTACTTCTTCTTTCCACTACTGGGTCATGTTCCACAGGAGCTGGAATGTCACTCTTCTCCTGTTTATTAGTAGGTTTCGAACTAGATTCTTTAGACAAATTATCATATTTGTCTTTATCGAAATTAGATAAAAAATCACTCATGTTTATTTAAAACGCCTTTCTTTAAATATAAAACTTCGTCTGATTGGAGTGCGATATCATTTGAGTGTGTTACCATAATGACACATTTATTATGTTCGTGAGCTAATTTCTTAAAAATATCAATGATTTCTTGTTCCATCTCTTCATCAAGATTACCTGTAGGCTCATCGGCTAAGATTAATTCCACATTCGTAGATAAAGCTCTTGCTATAGCAACACGTTGTTGCTCACCACCAGATAATTTATTTACAGTACGATTTGCCTTCTCTTGCGAAATACCAATATAGTCTAATAGATTGTAAGCAACCGTTTTTTGGTCTTTTGGTATATCATTTTCTGTAATCGACATTGCGATTAATACATTCTCGACTGCTGTAAATGTAGGGATGAGATTATAATTTTGAAAAATAATCCCGATTTTGTTCTTTCGATAAGAATCATATCCAATTTCAATTAAATTCTTTTCGTGAAAAAGTACTTCTCCACTGTGCGGTTTATCCATCGCACTAAGTAAGGATAATAGTGTCGTCTTTCCAGAGCCTGATTGTCCTAGAATTGTATAAAATTTTCCTTGTTCAAAGGAAACGCTCGTGTCTTTTAGAATATATCTTCGGCTTTCTCCGTCTTGATAATAATAGTTCAGATTTTTTGCTTCTAAAATCATGTTTTTACCTCCCTTTACATCATTATTTTCTTCGGATTCAGACGCATTATATAAATCAATGGAATGAGTGTGGAAAGTAAGATAGTAGCAATTCCAACACCATAGAATAATAGAATGAATTCAGTAGATAAGTTCACTTCATATGCTGCTAATACATCATCTGTTGTTAAATCTGTTTGCAACTCTGAATAGTAGAACATCTCATCTGTTGTCTGTTCATTATTACTTTCAATCATCTTATCAGATACCGATTGTGCAAGAAGATTACCAGTAAATAAGGATAGAGTCATTCCAATAATGGATACGATCAATACTTCTGTCATAATTTGTCCGATAACTTTTCCTCGAGACTCACCAAGTGATAAATAAATACCTAGCTCGTGTTTTCTATCTCGTAAGAATAATAGAACAACAAGACCGATAATTAAAATTGTAGTAGCAATAGATACGATAAGGACATATTTAGATAATGTAGACATGGATTCAATCGGTTTTGCGATAGAATCGTACGCATCACTCGCATGTCTCACTACATATAATTCTGGTAATAATGGATTGACTTCTTCTTCAAATGCTTGTGCATCTTCCGGTTGTTTTAAAACAAAAATCGGTACATAATACTCTTCATACTCTCCGGCCATCTCACCCATAGAATGCTTTGTTTCTGCAGCAACTAACTCGTTAGATACATAGACAGTATTTTGGTAATCAATATCCATCCAATTAAATTCTTCGTTATTTTCTGTGTCAGTATTTACTTTTTGTGGTTCAAAAATCCCAATAATTTCAATTGGTACTTCTCTAGAATTATCTACAGATTCTTCGCCTGTTTCTTCATTAAAAGAATAGACAGAATTGATGAATGAAATCGTGTCCCCAACATGTACAGAGTTCAACTCAGCAATTTTGCTAGAAATAATCGCAACAGGAGTACCATTCTTTATTTCATCTTCCGTAAACACGCGTCCATCTACAAGCTTACCTTTTCCTTCTTCAAAATCAACAACTGGTGCGTAGTTAATTCCTTTAAATTGAAAGTCTGTGCTAATGTATTCTTCGTTCTCTTCTACAGCGAAGTCGACTTCCGTGTCTTCTCCATAGTATGCATTTACTTCTTTTGAACCAAGATAGAGCATTGTGTTGAAGTCATAGTACTTCACATAAGAAAGTTGCCCAATTTCTTCAATTAGATCCAATTTTAATGGTTGCATCTCAAAATTCATTAATTCCGATTCTTCCATTTTGTCTAATTGCTCATAATCTAATTCAATCGTCGCAGCAGAACCTAAGCGATCTTTAATCGTACTTTCTACATTAGATGTTGCTTGGGTAATCGAAATCGCACCTGCAATCACATTTCCCAAAATAAATAAAACTGCTAACAAAATAATCGACTTGCCTGGCCTTCTCGTAATACTTAATAATCCACGCTTAAAAAAACTCATGTCTTTCCCCCTGTTCTTTATATTAATGATGAGAGCAAATTTATTCTATATAGATGTTAGATTCTATATTCATTTGTGTATGTATTCTAAATAGGATATGTAGGTAAAGAAGCTCTCATTAATTAAACGAATGAATCATCTAAAAAGTTACAATTATTTTCATAAATTTATAGAAATATATAAAATAATTGTTTTCATGTTAAATTTTACTATATTTATTAAAAGTTGACGAGTGTATTTCGAAAAAAGTAAAATAAAAATAGTCGTTTTTTAGAAGGAAGTGTATTTTTTTGAAAAAAGGATATTTACATATTGTAACTAAAGTTATTCGGATAGTAATAATTGTATTAGGTGGATTTATTACTGCATATGGATTAGAAGCAGTTCTTATTCCAAATAATGTATCTGATGGTGGTGTAACAGGTCTTAGTATTGTTGGATCACAATGGACAGGTCTACAATTAGGTATATTAATTGGAATTCTAAATATTCCTTTTGTCTATTTGGGATATAAACAAATCGGTAAAAGTTTTGCGATTAATTCAATTATTGGTATTGTTTCATTAGCGATTGGTACGAGCTTGATGCATCATATACCACCAATCATTGAAGGAGATACATTACTTGTTACTGTTGTTGGTGGTATTATTATTGGTTTTGGGATGGGACTTGCCTTGCGTAATGGTGGTGCTCTAGATGGGATTGATATGTTAGCAGTATTATTATCCCGTAAGCTACCTTTTGGTACAAGTGATCTAATTTTGTTCTTGAATTTGTTTGTTTTTATTGTTGTATCAACAGTATTTGGATTACAAGGTGCCTTTTTATCAGGTATCGCATATTTTATAGCATCGAAAGTCATTCATATTGTAGAAGAAGGCTTGAGTGGTTCAAAAACATTCAAAATCATTACAAATGAACCTGAATTAATGGTAGAGACGATACGTGATCGCTTAGGAAGAGGGGCGACTTACAATATTGTTCGTGGAGCCTATTCGAATGAGGAATTTAAAGAAATTACATGTGTAATTAACCGATTAGAAGAAAGCAAAATGAAAGAAATCATTCAAGAGATTGATCCTCGTGCATTTGTAACAGTATACGATGTTGCAGAAGTAAAAGGTGGAAACTTTAAGAAAGCGAATATTCATTAATGTAGGGTGAGGCAGTATCGAGTGGGAGCTTGGTGCTGCTTTTTTCTTGTGTGTTGGGGATGACGCTGGGAATGTTTGTGGGACGCAGGGAAAATGGGAATGACACCGGGATTCTTTGTGGGACGCAGGGAAAATGAGGATGACACTGGGAATGTTTGTGGGACGCAGGGAAAATGAGAATGACGCTGGGATTCTTTGTGGGACACAGGAAATATGAGAGCCACGCAGGGGTTAATGAAAAACCAGCATTAATTTTAAAAAAGCAGTTTATTCACTTCTTGGTTAATGGGAATCCCAGTGTGGCTATGAGAATCCCAGTGTGGCTATGAGAATTCCGGTGTGGCTATGAGAATTCCGGTGTGGCTATGAGAATTCCAGCGTGGCTATGAGAATCCCAGCGTGGCTACGAGAATTCCAGCGTGGCTACGAGAATTCCAGTGTGGCTATGAGAATCCCAGTGTGGCTATGAGAATTCCAGTGTGGCTATGAGAATTCCAGCGAGGCTATGGGAATCCCAGTGTGGCTATGGGAATTCCAGCGAGGCTATGGGAATCCCTGCGTGACTCGAAGAATCCCTAATTTATGAGCAGATATGTTTATTTTCATCTACTAAAGGCGTACCATTATATTTAGGGAGTCGAAATAGTTTTAAAAAAACAGTCACTTCCTAACATGGTTAAAATTAAATTAGAAGAAGGGGATAATGATTAATCAACAACAAGTAGCAAAAAGAAATCTGTTTATCATGTGGTTTGCGAATTTCTTTATTGCAGCAAGTATGACGATGGTGATTCCGTTTCTTTCATTATATATCGGTTCATTAGGAAATTATCCTGATGATTTTGTTCAACAATGGTCTGGATGGGTATTTGCGATTACCTTCTTTATCGCATTTCTTGTCTCACCGCTATGGGGAAGATATGGGGATAAACGAGGTAGAAAGCCTTTCTTGGTTATCTCTGGATTTGGTTTAGGAATTAGTGTACTTTTGATGGGGTTTGTTACGAATGTGTATCAACTCTTTTTATTACGCTTATTCATGGGGCTTTTTGCTGGTTTTATCTCGATGTCACAAGCATTTATCTCTACACAAACACCAAAACATATTGCAGGTAAGGTTTTAGGAACTTTGCAAACAGGGAATGTAACTGGGAGTTTGCTAGGTCCATTGTTTGGTGGAATACTAGCTGATCTTATTGGATATGCACACACATTTCAATTAACTGCAATTACTCTTTTTACTGCAGCAATCTTCGTCTTAGTCGGGATTAAAGAAAGACGAATAGAGGAAGAAAGTGAAAATGAGAAGAAATATACTTCTTTGCAAGTGTTAAAGCATATTCTTGCGCACCCCATTCTTGTAATGGTAATGATCGTATCTATGTTTGTCCAAGTTGCTAATTTTAGTATTCAACCAATATTATCCTTATATGTGGACCAAATTCATGGGCCGACTAGTATTGCCTTTTTCTCTGGATTAGCATTTTCTGCTGCAGGGTTAGGGAATCTTTTTATGTCTAGGAATTGGGGGAAATTAGCTGATCGTATAGGTTACGAAAAAGTACTCATTCTTCTGTTGTTCTTGTCAGGTATCTTTTTCTTTCCAGGTGGATTTGTTTCCTCGATTAGTCAGCTCATAGTCGTTCGCTTTTTACTAGGAATGGCGATTGGTGGCATCATTCCAATTCGTACTGCATATATACGTCAAGTCACGCCGCTCCATATTCAAGGAGAAGTACTTGGCTATAATACGAGTATTCGTTTTCTAGGAAATATTATTGGACCTATTTTAGGCGGTTGGATTGCAGGTATGTATACAATCGCAACAGTATTCTTCTTTAGTAGTGCGATCTTAGTAATAAGTGGTTTAGCATTAGTTGTGACAGTGAAACGAAATAAAGAAGAAGTAGTCGCGCATTATCCAGTACATTCTTGAATGAAATAGATAAGAAAAAGCAAGCTACATGGACAAGGTGTAGCTTGCTTTTTTACGTTCCAGTCCCTACGTTTCTAAACGGGTGCTTGCGCTTTTGTGGCATCCAGCTTAAGCACCCAGAAACTAGGCGACTTCGTGAAGCAACTATCAACATAGAAGACTTACCTCATGTGAATACATGAGGTATAGTCGCACTTGTACTGGTGAGTATAAGTCATCATCGGCTCGTGCCTCACCGTGATTCCTTTATTTCTGTTACTTCACTCCAGTCGCTACGTTTCTAAACGGGTGCTTGCGCTTTTGTGGCATGTATTGTTCCGAATGGGTGTTCTGGTGGGGCGTAGATAGAATAGAGTTTTAATGGGCGATTTCCTACATTGATTAGATTGTGCCACACGCCAGCTGGGATCATAATGGCTGAGCCTGGACATACATATTGTTGGAAGGTTAGTTGATCTTTGTGCTCGCCTATTTGCACAAGACCTTCACCGTCTTCTATTCGAAGGAATTGATCCGTGTGTGGGTGAATTTCTAAACCGATATCATCACCGACACCAATACACATTAACGTAACTTGAAGGTGTTTGCCCGTCCAAATAACTGTACGGAAATAATGATTGTGCTTTGTTAATTGTTGAATATCCACCACATTAGGGGAATTTCCTTTATCATAGGAAGGCATTTGTTGCATCATTGGATACGCCTCTGTTGGATAAAATGGCTGATTCCAATAAGGTGGTGTAGGGCTCATTGGATGGCAGGAATACGGATAATTATACATAATGGACTCTCCTTTTTTTTAGTAACTTTTTCTCTACATAGTATGCAAACGCCTAGTAGTGTGACAAAATTACTTAAGGAGAGTAGGAAGATTAGTTGTTAACTGGAATGTCATTCTCACACTCAGGTAAGATGAAAATAACGGAAATGGTTACAACAGCTTTAGAAGGGTTGCAATAGTCTACATCAGAGATATAGGCAAATGCCAATACATTTCCATTACAAAATTCTGGGCATGGATCAACTGTATCTGGTGTAGTGTAACATAATGTGTGATTCACACATAACGTACTAGCACAAGAGAATGTGTGATTCATTGTTCTGTTACAATCTGCGGCACCATTGTTATAAAATGTAGGAGCGTTAAATGAAGTAACATAATTGATATTCCCTATTGCTTTTACTTCTTGAGCGGTACATGCATTGACAAGTGTGCCACACTCTGTAATCCCATCAATTGTTGTAGGATTCGAGCAACATTCAAGGAAGAAATAATCCGCATAAATATTGATCAATCCATTTGGTAAATCGATTACGGATTCGGGTGATAATGTGAGGTGACAACAATCAAATAAAACGCGATGACAGTTTGCTTGTTGTGCATCTGCTACTTGTTCTAACACAGCTTGAACGGACGGGTCCATGTTTCTATTCTCTAACTTTTCTCTTAATTCGGCTAATACTTTATCTCTATTTACAGCCATGTAATCTCTCCTTTAAGAACGAACTAGAAAACATAAGACCATATTGCTTACGTTTCTAATATAGTATATTCTTTCAAAAGAAGAATGTAATGGACAAGTGTTCGAGCACAAACGTATATTTTTGAGCGTTGACTATAAAATAACAAGCAGTTCCATTCGCTAATCGGAATGGAACTGCTTTAAAAGTATGTCTTTATTTAAAAATAACTTCTTTTATAATTTTAGTCGGTTCATGATCTAACATATTTTTAGGAACAACTTTTGTGATATTTTTTTGCATATTTGATTTTAAATCATGCACTTCATCTTTTTCACCTACAATATAGATGTTGTCCCAGTGTAACCCTTTCGCAAATCGATCAAGTGTAGCAGCTAATTGTTTATACCAACGATAACGATTGGCCTCAAAACGTTCCTTGAATTGATCCTGTTGTGTGCTTTTACTGCCATTACCTACAGTTGCTTGCGCGCGATGGGGCCCAGCATATTCTCGCCAATCTTCTGTTTCGATGTCTAATTCGAATATATGTGTATCTTTCACTGTGCCTAATTCTGTATCAAGTACACGTACCGCTTCTCTTTGTGTAAGAATAATCCCTGATTTAGGAAATTTCTCGTGCATCTGTTTTAATTGATTAATCTTCACATCCTCATCCCAAGCAAAATCAGTTGTGACAGGCATTTGGAATTTATCAGCAAACCAAATGGATCCATCAGCTGTTGCGAATATGACGACACTTTTGGCTAAACTTTGTTCGTTTTCTTTCATAAATGTAAGTACTTTATCTTTAATGATGGTAAAATTCTTTTGTTCTTCTTTGTTGTTATCTTTTTCTAAATACTTCTCGAAATTATTCAATCCATTCTTAAGGTGTATTTTCCATTCGCCACCTTGTTGGTCGGGATCGGCACGGTCTGTGTTCAAATACATAGAAAAAACTCTGTTCGGCTTGGCTAAAGATACTTTTTTCCATTGCTTTATTTGTTCTTTAATATCCATTCGCGCACTACTCCTTTATTTCTTAGTATTAGAAAATGTACTACACTACTCATGTAACCGTTAACTATCATAGTTAAACATTCTAATTGGTGATAAAAAAATGACGCAATGATTTCCAATGCGTCATTTGTATTTTATACTGTTAAAAATTCATTCAGGTAATAGGCTACTTGACTATCCCAATATGTTTTTTGATCTGTGATGTATTGTTCGATTTCGTCAAAAAATGCTTGGTCTAATATAGGGTATTTCACTGTACGCACTTGATCATATGGTGAATTGTGTTGCAAAACAATGTTGATACTTTCAAGGAAATGAGTAATTAATTTTTGATTAGGTGAGATGCCAATGACTGCTTGGAATATCTCTTTATCTTCCTTAATATCTAATGCGTGATAAGGTAATTTCATATCAATATGAATACCATCAACTAAATGAAGTTCAATCAGTTGCTTTAGTTTGTTTGGATATGCCCCACATGTTGTTACAATGATTTTACCATCAAAGCATTTCCGGACACGTGTAAGTAACTGAATGATATCATCTATTTTATCTATTAGAAATTCTCCCCCACTGAACATAATCGCATCAAATAAGAAGCCACTTTTATCTAAATAATCATATAAATCTTGTTCTGTCTTATACAATTTTGGTTTGTTAGCAATAATTTCATCGTAATTATGACACCCATAGCAATGAAGCAGACAACCTGATAAGGAATGAACTAGTAGTGTCGTATGATCTGGTAAGTCGTTAAATGTACGAATGAAATTGTTGTAAAACTCCATTATTTCACAGCTTCTTCCATTGTTTCTTCTTTTAGTCGTTTACGCTCATTCCAATCATGTCGTCTTGCTTTAGACCAGAAGTTATATTTTCCTTCATAATATCCTTTGTCATTTACTTCAATATTGTTGCGAGCAATCATTTTCAAATAACCAATCACACGGCTGAATGTGGCAATATCATGTGACTCACATGTCGGGCATTGTTTAATATTCTTGGCATCTTCTGCAATAATTTTTTGACCACATGCCATACAAGAAGTAATTGTTGGTGTTAATGTAATATAATTAATTGGTTTTTGGAAAATACGATCGATATATATTGCTAACTTTTCAGGTGCTACTTTAGCTTCTAAGAAATGATGCAAGACACTACCTGATGTGGCATATCCTTGAAATTCTGCACTGTTTTCTAATTGTTCTAAAAAGTCTTCTTCAGAAAATGGTGTCATGCAGCCGCTTGTTAAATATGGATTCTCTCCTTCGCCTTGTGTAAAAATTTCTCGACCATTCTTCTTAGCCCATTTGTGATCATGTCTCGCCAACTTAATCGCTGCATTTTCTGCTGGGGCATATTCAATACCACATGCCACTTTGTCACGTACAATGAAGTGATTCACTATTTCTGTCATGTATTGCATTAAGTCATGTGCAATTAATTTTCCTTCTGAATCTTTTATGCCATTCTCATAACCAATGTTGACAAGTCCTTCATTCATCCCAGTGATGGCAAAGACATTGAAATAATTTTTTAGATTATGGTTATAAGAGAAGAAGGTAGGATATAGTTCTTTATTTTGTTCAATCCATTTTCTTTTTGCCATATGTGCTTCTTGCATAACTTCTAAGTATTCGGCCATTTTTTCTTTTACTAAAGCTAAATCGTGTCCGAATTCAATCAGTAATCGATTCATATTCAAATTGAGTACTTGTACAGCACCAGTGGAACCAGTAGAAGAACCGAATACACCACCGCCAGCTTTAGATAATGTTTCTAAATTAATTTGAAGACGACAGCATAAACTACGACTAACTTCTGGATCTTTTGCTTGAATCATAGGGTTTAATGATTTGTAATAGGTATTCTCAAATGGGGCTGTTTTGAAATTCTCGAAATACACACCACCCCAATTGTACATTTTGTCTAATAACTCTAGAAATAATGGATTTTGGTAGTTGAAATCATCATCAATCTGTACGGTTAGTAATGGGAATGTGAATGGAATGCCATCACTACCTGTACCTTCACTCATGACGTCAATAATTGCTTGATTAATTTGGTCAAAATATGTACTTGGTAAATCTTTATACGTCATGGACAGTGCTTCACCGCCGATTACAATATATTCATCTTTAATTTCCTCAGACGGTTTGCCAAATTCAAGTGTGATATTAGAAAAGCTACTCTGCGCACCTGAACGAAGCGGCATGTTCAATTCCCAGATTAAACTTTGGAATAATTGCTTTAACTCATCTTTATCATACTCATGGCCTTGTTGTTCTTCAGCGTATAAATAGGAAGCGGCTATAGTCGATAATTGAGCAAGCATGACCGCACCTGATACTTGTTGAGAAATTAATGTAACCACATTACTAAAATGGCGTAATAATATGGATAATCGCTTAGTTGGTTTGGAAGTAATCATATTCTTTGCGAGTGATGGAATACCTTTC
>JAJUGF010000056.1 GCA_029268495.1 Gracilibacillus sp. | reverse complement strand
TTGCCCAACAGCATGCACTCCTTGATCTGTTCGACCTGATGCTGTAATTCGAACAGGCTTATTTTTATGCATTTTGAATAGTACTTTTTCTATTTCTGCTTGTACTGTTCGTTTATTTGGCTGTACCTGGTACCCAGAGAAGTGCACTCCATCGTAACGAATCACTGCTTTTAATCGCATGAATACTACCTCCTTTCTTCACACTCTTACAAAATAATGAATAACACAATAACACAACTATAAAAAAGGAATGCATAAAAATCTATACGTGTGAAACGAAGTTGTCTTAATTTCGTTCTACCTTCGCCCCCACGATACCCTCTTGCTTCCATCGCCATTGCTAATTCTTCTGCCCGTCTAAATGCACTTATAAATAATGGAACTAGTAATGGGACAATTGCATAGATCCTACTTTTTATTGTGCCAGTTTTCCAATCGACTCCACGAGAGGCTTGCGCTTTCGAAATCTTATCTAATTCTTCCATAAGTGTTGGGATGAAACGTAACGAAATGGATAGCATTAGAGCAAGTTCATGAATAGGCACCTTCCATTTCTTTAGTGGTTGTAATAACGTCTCTAGGCCATCTGTGATTTCCATTGGCGAGGTTGTTAATGTTAACAGTGATGTAATCATAATTAATAGAAAGAATCGTAAAGAGATGATTAACCCCTGTAACAGGCCCCCTTCATAGATCGTTATAGGCCCTAACTGCCATAATAACTGTCCTTCATTTGTAAAAAATAAATGAATAAAGAATGAGAACAAAATAAAAAACCATACTGGCATAATACCTTTTAATATAAATGTGATAGGTAACTTCGATAATGCAACAACAATGACAGCAAACAATGTCAATAACCCATAACCGATGCTATCATCTGCAAAAAAAACAATAATTACATAACTAAAAATAATTAACATTTTTGTACGAGGGTCTAACCGATGTAGTATCGAGTCTCCCGGTACGAATTGTCCTATAACTAACCACGATTTCATTTTCTCTCATCCTTTAATTGTTGCACAACTTCTATTGCTAATTCATCTATGGATTGACCAGAATAGACGATTTTACGTTTTAATTTCTGATTCAATCGATCAATGAAAAGTAACATTTCAGGTAATTCTAAATGATTTTTATGCAATGTTTCACGATTTTGAAAAATTTCCGTTGGTGGGCCTTCTAACACTTTCTCGCCTTGTTCTAAGACGATAATCCGGTCTGCATATTTCCACGCGTCTTCCATCTTATGTGTGACTAATACCGTAGTAAGCGAACGCTCCTTATGCATATGTGCAAACAAATCCATCATTTGCTTTTGACCATATGGATCTAATCCCGCTGTTGGCTCATCTAATATTAGTACACTTGGTTGTACTGCTAAGACACTAGCTATAGCCACACGTCTCATCTGTCCACCACTAAGCTCAAATGGCGACTTTTCTAATATCGATAGATCTAACCCTACATCTGTCATCACACGGTTTGTTCTAATCATTATTTCTTCCTCTGGCACGCCAAAATTCTGTGGACCAAATGCAATATCTTTACGAACCGTTTCTTCGAATAACTGATGTTCGGGATATTGAAAAACAATTCCAACACGCTCTCTTAACCCTTTTAAATCTTGTTTTTTTCCATGACTTGACAATTGATAATCACCAATTGTCACAGTACCTTCTGTAGGAATTAAGAGACCATTCATGTGTTGTAATAATGTGGATTTACCAGAACCTGTATGTCCTACTATTGCTACGAATTCACCTGAATGAATAGTAAGGTTTATTTGATTCAATGCCTGAAAAGAAAAAGGCGTATTCTTTTGATAAGTATAGCTTACATTCTCAAAATTTATTTCCATAGCTCACGTATTAACTCCTCATGTGTTAATGGATGGGTATGTAACAAAATCCCATTTTTTTCGATTTGTTTAGTGAATTGGGTTAGTAACGGTGGTAGTAATCCATATGTCTCCCAATTTTCCGTTGAAGAAAAGAAATGACGTGGTGTGGTATCTTGTTCTAATCTACCTTCATGAAAAACAAAAACTCGATTAGCTATCGACAGTTCATTCATATCATGCGTAATGGAAATACATGTTAACTCATTTTCTTGTTTTACCTTATCTATCGTTTCTAGTATGCTTTTTCTACCAATCGGGTCTAACATCGATGTCGCTTCATCTAAAATAAGTATCTCAGGGTAGATTGCTATCACACCAGCGATTGCTACACGTTGCTTTTGGCCACCTGACAAATGATGTGCTTCATGTTGTTTATATGAAGACATGCCTACTTTTATTAGACTCTCATCAATACGTCGAATCATTTCCTCACGCGGGATTCCTCGATTCTCTAAACCAAAGGCAACATCATCTAAAACAGTTGTACCTACAAATTGATTCTCTGGATTTTGAAAGACCATGCCCACTTTTTGCCGAATATCAAATATCGTTTGTGGAGTTACTTTCATACCATCGATATAGATCGTACCTGATTGAGGCAATAAAAGACCATTCATTAATTTTGCAACTGTTGATTTACCAGATCCATTTCGTCCAATTATTGCGATAGATTCACCCTTATTGATTTGGAAACTAACATTCTTTAATGTCCACGTTTCGTCATCATTATATCTAAAGTACACATTTTCAAACTCGATTTGTGTCATATTATAAGAACTACCTTTCTGATTCTATTTCCCGGGAAATGCTTCTTCATTTATGATACTTGTTTGAGAACGTGGTTGACAAGGAGAATGTAAGTCATTCTACAAAAATTGCTATATTTTTTATGTATGATAATATTTAGAATCGCTAATCGTTACTTTAGAAGGAATATTGTAGGAGTTATTTATACATACAAAAAAAGGGCTTGGTTTAACCACTCAAGTGATTGGCCCCTGCCCTTCCTGCTTGATCTTATTTAATTAAACAAGTTCAATAATCGCCATTTCTGCCCCATCACCACGACGAGGTCCTAATTTCAATACTCTTGTATATCCACCTTGACGATCTTCATATCGCTTAGCAACGTCATTGAAAAGCTTTTGTACAGCATCTTCATTTTCGTTTGCTTCTGCATTGTATAAGAATGCCGCAGCTTGACGACGAGCGTGTAAATCACCGCGTTTACCTAAAGTAATCATCTTATCAACAACAGAACGTAATTCTTTAGCTTTTGCTTCAGTTGTTTCAATACGTTCGTGGATAATCAGATCAGTAGCTAAACCACGTAATAATGCTTTACGCTGGTCAGTCGTACGTCCTAACTTTCTAGCCATGAATATTCCCTCCTTCGTAAAACTTCTGTCAAGAAGATAAAAGTCGACTTACTCTTCGTTTCTTAGTCCTAGACCTAAATCCTCTAATTTATGCTTCACTTCTTCTAAAGACTTACGACCAAGGTTACGTACCTTCATCATGTCTTCTTCGGACTTATGAGCTAATTCTTGAACAGTATTGATTCCAGCACGTTTCAGACAGTTGTATGAGCGCACAGATAAATCAAGCTCTTCAATTGTCATTTCAAGAACTTTTTCCTTTTGGTCTTCTTCTTTTTCAATCATAATTTCAGCATTTTTCGCTTCATCTGTTAAACCTACGAAAATATTAATGTGTTCCATAAATATTTTCGCACCTAAAGATACAGCTTCTTCAGGACGGATACTTCCATCTGTTAACACGTCAAAAGTAAGTTTATCAAAATTGGAATCTTGACCAATACGGGTATTTTCTACTTGATAGGTTACCTTTTGAACTGGTGTAAAGATAGAATCAACTGGAATTACACCAATTGGACGATCTTCGTGGTTATTCGTGTCAGCGGGGCGATATCCTCGACCACTTTTTGCTGAAATACGCATTTTAAGATGACCGTTATCACTTAATGTAGCGATATGAAGATCAGGATTTAATATCTCGACATCACTATCAAAAATGATATCTGCAGCCGTAACTTTTCCTTCTCCCTGTACATCTACTTCTAGCGTTTTTTCCTCATCAGAGTAAATTTTAAGAGCTAGTTTTTTAAGATTTAGAATAATAGTAGTTACGTCCTCTACTACTCCATCTACAGTAGAAAATTCATGAAGTGCGCCATCTATTTGTACAGATGTCACAGCAGCGCCAGGAAGTGAAGATAATAGGATACGACGCAAGGAGTTCCCTAATGTAGTACCATATCCACGTTCTAGTGGTTCTACAACGAACTTTCCGTAAGTAGCATCATTGCTGATTTCTACTGTTTCAATTTTCGGTTTTTCAATTTCGATCATTCATTAAACCCTCCTTTAAAACGTCGAAACCCCGGTTAGACTTCACGTCTAACCGAAATTCCCCAGGTAGGCAGTCCCGTTTCTGCACACTGCAATTGTATGAAATGTCTGTCGAATGCAATGGTGTTAAGAGAAAAGACAGTTATATACTCTATTCAGCTATCATAAACCATTATAGACAGATTAACAAATATTATACTGCGATTATACTCGACGACGTTTTGGCGGGCGACAACCATTGTGAGGAACCGGTGTTACATCAACAATGGCAGTTACTTCTAAACCTGCTGCTTGAAGTGAACGAATTGCTGCTTCACGTCCACCACCAGGTCCTTTTACTGTAACCTCTAATGTCTTCATACCATGATCTTGCGCAGCTTTTGCAGCAGCTTCAGCAGCCATTTGTGCAGCGAATGGAGTAGATTTACGAGAACCTTTAAAACCAAGTGCACCTGCACTGCTCCAACTAACCGCATTACCTTGAACATCAGTAATTGTTACAATTGTGTTGTTAAAAGTAGAACGAATATGAGCAACACCAGTGTCAATATTCTTTTTCACACGGCGCTTACGTGTATTAGTTTTACGAGCCATAAATTAGCATACCTCCTTTATATTATTTCTTTTTGTTAGCCATTGTTTTTCTCGGACCTTTACGAGTACGAGAGTTGTTTTTTGTTTTTTGACCACGAACAGGTAATCCACGACGGTGACGAACACCACGATAGCAACCAATTTCGATTAGACGTTTGATGTTTAGAGATACTTCACGACGAAGATCCCCTTCAACAGTGTATCCATCTATAAGTTGACGGATTTTACCTAATTCGTCTTCTGTTAAATCACGAACACGAGTATTCTCATCAATTCCAGCTTCAGCTAGAACTTTTTGAGCAGTTGTTTTACCAATTCCGTAAATATAAGTTAATGAGATAACTACACGCTTATCACGTGGAACATCTACACCAGCAATACGTGCCATAGATTGCATGCACCTCCTTCTTTATTATCCTTGTTTTTGTTTATGTTTAGGGTTTTCGCAGATTACCATTACTTTTCCTTTACGACGAATAACCTTACATTTTTCACAAATCGGTTTTACAGATGGTCTTACCTTCATCTTCCATACCTCCTCTAGTATCGGAGCATTTTATTTATAGCGGTACGTAATACGACCTCTTGTTAAATCATATGGAGAAAGTTCAACCGTTACTTTGTCACCAGGTAAGATTCGAATGAAGTGCATTCTAATTTTACCTGAAACATGAGCAAGAACGGTATGACCATTCTCTAATTCTACTTTAAACATTGCATTAGGTAATGTATCAATTACAGTACCTTCGACTTCAATTGCATCGTCTTTCGCCATCGAGTTGATCTCCCTTCTTCAAATCTGCCAGTATTTCATTGACAAACTTAGTAATAGCGTAACGCAACTTTCCGTTGGTTACACGCCCTGTTTCGAGAAGGCTCTTTTGTACTTCAGGAGAAATAAAATCCATACAGACAATATGATTGACATTCTTCTTCTTAGGTCGATCATACTTTCGTTTCTCTCCGTCTGCCAATAACACAAAACGACTGTCTAGCTTTTCAATAACAATTGCATACTGACCTGCTTCTCGTCCTTGTAGGATTTGAACAACTTGACCTAAATCCGGATACCTCTCCGTTTCGCTCAACCATCATCACCTTCATTTAGGTTATATGTTTAGCTCACAATAAATACGTGTACTTTATCATTATACCAACTTTACGATTAAAAAATCATAAAATATTCTTTAATTTTTCATCGATATCAATAAACACTTTATCAATTGCCTGCGAACCATCAATTGTTACTAGACTTCCTTTGTCAGAATAAAAATCTAACATTGGTTGTGTTTGTGCGATGTTTACATCAAGTCTATTTTTAACTGTAGCCGGTTGGTCATCTTCGCGTTGGATAAGCGCTGCACCATCTTTATCACACACACCTTCTTCTTTAGGTGGGTTGAATAGAACATGGTACGTTGCTCCGCAAGTTGGGCAAATGCGACGGCCAGTTAAACGTTCAACTAATTCGTTTGTATCTACATCGACATGTAACACATAATCTAATGATTTATTCATCTTATTAAGCAATTGATCTAATGCTTCTGCTTGTGCAATCGTACGAGGGAAACCATCAAGTAAAAAGCCTTTTTCACAATCAGGTTTACTTAGACGCTCCTCAACGATTCCGATGGTTACTTCATCAGGAACAAGTGATCCTTCATCCATAAAGCTTTTTGCCTTTTGTCCGAGTTCTGTTCCTTCTTTAATAGCTAATCTGAACATATCTCCAGTTGAAATATGAGGGATTTGGTACTTCTCTACAATTTTTTCTGCCTGTGTTCCTTTACCAGCACCAGGCAAGCCCATTAGGATAAGATTCAACGAATTTCCCCTCGCTCTCTATCTATTCCGATACAAAAAACTTATTTAATAAAGCCTTTGTAATTACGTTTTACTAATTGTCCTTCTAATTGTTTCATTGTTTGTAGTGCTACCCCGACAACAATCAATAGACTTGTTCCGCCTATTTGAACTGCGTCTGGTAAACCAGCTAAACTACCAATAATAATTGGAAGTACAGAAACAGCTGCTAAGAACAGCGCTCCGACAAATGTTAAACGGTACATTACACGAGTTAAATAAGTTTCCGTATTTTGACCTGGACGTATACCTGGGATATAGCCACCTTGTTTCTTTAAGTTATCTGCCATTTGCTCAGGATTAACTTGAACAAAAGTATAAAAATACGTGAAGGCGATAATTAGAGCAACATAAATGATCATACCAGAAGGTTTCGTATAATCAAAAAAGTTAGAAATTGCCATTGCTATATCATTATTCTCAAAGAAACTAGCAATCGTTCTCGGAGCAATAATAAATGAAACGGCAAAGATTACTGGGATAACTCCTGCTGCATTCACTTTTAATGGTAAATGCGTGGAATGTCCGCCAACTGGTGAACGGTTTACTAGACGTTTTGCATATTGTACTGGTATTTTACGAAGTGCTTGTTGGATGAAAATCACACCAACAGTGATCGCAATAATCAATAAGACAATTAACACTACAATAATGATATTAATGAATAATTCATCATTTGCACCTGCTCCAAAATATTGTGCATAAATTTGATTCACACCATTTGGAATTGCCGCAACGATACCCGCAAAAATCAGGATAGAGATACCATTTCCCACACCATGTGCAGTAATTTGCTCTCCAACCCACATTAAAAATGCAGTACCTGTTGTTAAAATTAAAGCGATAACTAACACTTTGCCAATTCCAGGATCACTAATTAATAGTCCCCCAGACATTGCGTTAAAACCAACCGCCATAGCACATCCTTGGATTAAAGCAAGCACAATGGTAGCATAGCGAGTTACCTGTGCTAACTTCTTACGTCCCATTTCTCCTTGTTTCTTCCACTCTGAGAATTTTTGGACCACATCCATTTGCAATAATTGCATGATAATGGATGCAGTGATATATGGCATAATTCCCATAGCAAAGATGGAGAAGTTCTGTAAGGCTCCACCACCAAACGTGTTGATTAATCCGAAAACACTCTGTTCATTCATAAAATTAATTGCACTTCGATCAGTGAATGGTACAGGAATAAATGTACCTATTCGAAATACAACTAACATTAGAAGTGTGAATATAATTTTTTGTCTGATATCAGCCACACGCACAAAATTGGAGATTGTACGAAACATTAAATCACCTCTGTTTGACCGCCCGCTGCTTCAATAGCATCTTTCGCTGAAGCAGAAAACTTATGAGCTTTTACTGTTAGTTTCTTTTCTAACTTTCCGTTACCAAGAATCTTAACACCAGATTTTAATTTGCTGATGGTACCTGATTCAAGTAAAAGCTCAGGAGTCACTTCAGTACCTTCATCAAAGTTGTTTAAAGTTTCTAAGTTTACAATCGCAAATTCTTTACGGTTAATGTTTGTAAACCCACGTTTAGGAAGACGTTGGAATAATGGCATTTGACCACCTTCGAAACCTAAACGCACACCTCCACCTGAACGAGAGTTTTGACCTTTATGTCCACGTCCAGACGTTTTACCATTACCTGATGACATACCACGACCTACACGATTACGATTCTTTTTCGGTTGGGCTGGTTTTAATTCATGAAGTTTCATGCGAGCACCTCCTCTTTACAGTGAATTTTATTAAACTTCTTTTACTTCTACTAAATGTGATACTTTATTAATCATGCCTCGCACGACAGGAGTATCTTCACGAACTACTGATTGGTGAATCTTTTTTAATCCTAGTGTTTGTACAGTAGCTTTTTGTCCTTCAGATCTACCGATAACACTGCGTTTGAGGGTAATTTCTAATTTATTAGACATTCGTTTTCCCTCCTTATCCTAACAATTCTTCTACAGACTTACCACGAAGTTTTGCTACTTCTTCAGCACGTTTTAGCTCGCTAAGTCCATTGATAGTCGCACGCACCATGTTAATTGGTGTGTTAGATCCTAATGATTTAGATAGGATATCGCCAACACCAGCTAATTCTAATACGGCACGAACAGGTCCACCAGCGATAACTCCAGTACCTTCAGCTGCAGGCTTCATTAAAATGTTTCCCGCACCGAATTGTCCGATGACATCGTGTGGAATAGATGTACCAACGATAGGTACTTTGATTAAGTTTTTCTTTGCATCGTCAATTGCTTTCTTAATCGCATCTGGTACCTCTTGTGCTTTACCAGTACCAAATCCTACATGACCATTTTTATCTCCGACTACTACAAGTGCAGCAAAACGAAAACGACGTCCACCTTTTACTACTTTTGCTACACGGTTGATTGTTACAACGCGTTCTTCTAAATCTAATTTGTTTGGGTCGATGTTAGTACGCAACATATGTCCCTCCTTTTTTATTAAAATTCAAGACCTGCTTCACGAGCAGCATCAGCTAAAGATTTAACTCGACCATGATATAAATATCCACCACGATCAAATACTACATTCTTAATTCCTTTTTCTTGTGCACGTTTTGCTACAAGTTCTCCAACTTGTTTCGCAGCATCAACATTACCAGTTGACTCTAATTTTAATTCATTATCAACAGTCGATGCACTAGCGATAGTTACGTTATTTATATCATCAATGATTTGTGCATAGATGTGTTTGTTTGAACGGAATACGTTTAGACGTGGACGCTCCGCAGTACCGAATAGGTTCTTACGAATACGTAAATGTCTTTTTTTACGTACACTATTTTTGTCAGGCTTTGTGATCATCTAGGTCACTCCTTTCTGTTCCCTACCTAAAAACCTCTATTTACTTACTTAGCAGTTTTTCCTTCTTTACGACGTACATATTCACCTTCGTAACGAATACCTTTTCCTTTATAAGGTTCAGGTGGGCGAATCGCACGGATGTTAGCAGCTACTGCGCCAACACGTTCTTTATCAATACCTTTTACGATTACTTTTGTATTCGCAGGTACTTCAATTTCAATTCCCTCTTCTTGCTCAATTTCAACTGGATGTGAATATCCAGCACTAACAACAAGTTTCGTTCCTTGTTTTTGAGCACGGTAACCTACACCTTGAATCTCAAGAGCTTTTTCGAAACCTTTGTGAACACCTTCAACCATGTTTCCGATTAAGCTACGTGTAGTACCATGTAATGCTTTATGTTGTTTACTGTCACTTGGACGTGCAACAGTAAGAATATTATCTTCAATTTTGATTGTTAAGTCACTGTTAAATGTACGGCTCAATTCACCTTTAGGTCCTTTTACAGTAACATGACCACCATCAATGTTAATTTCCACACCTTGTGGAATCTCTAATTGTTTTAAACCTATACGAGACATGCTGTACACCTCCTGTCATCTAGAAAATTATTACCAAATATATGCAAGTACTTCTCCGCCGATTGCTTGCGCACGCGCTTCTTTATCAGAAAGAACACCTTTAGAAGTTGAAACGATTGCGATACCTAAACCGTTAAGAACTTTAGGTAATTCATCTGCTTTAGCATAAACGCGAAGTCCTGGTTTACTAATCTTTTTAAGTCCAGTAATTACACGTTCTTCATTCGCACCGTACTTTAAGAATACACGAAGAATACCTTGTTTGTTATCTTCTACATATTCATAATCACGGATAAAACCTTCACGTTTTAAAATATCAGCAATTTCTTTTTTAAGATTCGACGCTGGAAATTCTAATTTCTCATGGCGTACCATGTTAGCGTTACGAATACGAGTAAGCATATCTGCAATTGGATCTGTCATAACCATTTCATATTACCTCCTTCCCAATTTGGGGTTTTACCAGCTTGCTTTTTTAACACCAGGAATTTGACCTTTATATGCAAGTTCACGGAAACAAATACGGCAAAGTTTAAATTTGCGAATTACTGAATGTGGACGTCCGCAACGTTCACAACGAGTATATTCTTGCACTTTAAATTTTGCAGGACGCTTTTGCTTTGCGATCATTGATTTTTTAGCCACTCTTTTCCCTCCTTATACTAGCTTTAGCGCTTATTTTTGGAAAGGCATGCCAAGTTGAGTTAAGAGTTCAGCAGCTTCTTCATC